>NZ_PJQQ01000133.1:0-255 GCF_002858665.1 Pseudomonas sp. FFUP_PS_473 | reverse complement strand
GGCGTCCCCTAGGGGACTCGAACCCCTGTTACCGCCGTGAAAGGGCGGTGTCCTAGGCCACTAGACGAAGGGGACGCTGCCCAAAACATGCAAGGCATGTTTCAGTGACCAGATCAGAATCTTAGACCCTAACCTGGATTTTCTTACCAGCCCTGCCATTGAGCAAGACCGTTAAAACTGGAGCGGGAAACGAGACTCGAACTCGCGACCCCGACCTTGGCAAGGTCGTGCTCTACCAACTGAGCTATTCCCGCA
>NZ_PJQQ01000132.1:0-261 GCF_002858665.1 Pseudomonas sp. FFUP_PS_473 | reverse complement strand
TTTAGGCATGGTGCAATGCTGTGTAGGCAAGGGACAAGCAGCTTACTTTATTTTGTCTACACCCTCTAAGGAAACTCCGAACAAGTTGCTCATCAGCCGAAAATGGGCGGCTTGGGGATGCCGAAAAAACCGATTTTCAGTCTCTGATTATTGGATAACCAAGGCAAAGCCTTGGTTATCTGCCCTCACGGGCGCACCTCTCCCGCAGCAGGCAATAATTGCCGGCGCACCATCCACAGATTCGACAGGGCAAACAGCGTG
>NZ_PJQQ01000131.1:0-261 GCF_002858665.1 Pseudomonas sp. FFUP_PS_473 | reverse complement strand
CCACTGCCCAAGGCAATGCCACTGCAGCCGCCGGCGTAGTTACTGACAAAACCGCTGCACTGGCTACTGCTGAAGCAACACTGACCACTGCCGAAGGCAATGCCACTGCAGCCGCCGGCGTAGTTACTGACAAAACCGCTGCACTGGCTACTGCTGAAGCAACACTGTCCACTGCCGAAGGCGCTGCCACTGCAGCCGCCGGCGTAGTTACTGACAAAACCGCTGCACTGGCTACTGCTGAAGCAGCACTGACCACTGCCG
>NZ_PJQQ01000015.1:0-134689 GCF_002858665.1 Pseudomonas sp. FFUP_PS_473 | reverse complement strand
GTCGAACGCACAAGCCGATATGTAATCCTCGCCAAACTTGAAGCCCCCACCGCTGAAGCGGCGGCGGAAGCCATTGTAAGGGAGATGTCGCGGATGGCCCCATCACTACTAAAAACCATGACACATGATCAAGGCAGCGAAATGGCCCGCCATGCCGAAATCACGGCGCGAACGGGGATGAAGATCTATTTCGCCGATCCACATTCGCCTTGGCAGCGCGGTAGCAATGAAAATACGAACGGATTGTTGCGTCAGTATCTCCCGAAAGGCACAGATCTCTCTCTAGTGACGCAAGCGCGACTGGATGAAATCGCTGATTTGCTCAATACGCGCCCTCGGCAGACACTGGGCTGGAAGTTCCCAGTTGAGGTGCTAGTAGATTATCTTCAGCTCTCAGCGACCAATAAGCTTACAACAATAAATTGACTGCTAAGAGCAAACCCTCCCCCAGCTTGGCTAGCCTGCTGGATGCCCCATAAGGAGGGCGGCTATCGTGCCATTTCAGGCCGCTACATCGTCGATGCCGGGGGGGGTGTGTATAGCCGCAGTTTCAGCGACCGAGGAGGAGATTTTGGGCAGGGGCTTGGCGAAGAAAATCGTGCTTAGTCGGGATGGCTCAGTTCGCTCAGACGCCAAACGATCGCGATGCTTCGGAGGCGGCATCTCGTTCAATTTCGGAATTAGCGCGCTCCGATTTTTTAACTAGCTGTTGCACTTGCTCCTTGAGGCCGCCGTATGTCCGGGCGTTTTTACACACTCTGGGCCGCATCTCGCCCTTGCTGTGACTCCAGCGTAGCGCTCGAAGAACGGCGTCCCGCGCCAAGTCCAGCGTGGTCTGCCGAAGGCCGTTCCACAGGCTTTCGGTGACCTTATTGGCTTTAATCCCGTTGACCTTGACCGTTCTAGACTCTGTTCTGGCTTGCAGTGCGTTGAGGGCGCTCATGGTTGACTCAATCAGTCGCCGCGCATCCGGCCAGTCCATGAGGGCAGCGGCCAGAGACAGCAAGCGTGGCAGGTAGTCCAGGTGGTCAAGGATCTTGTCCGGACGCAGGATGTGGCTGTGCGCAAACGCATAAAACTGCTTACGCTCTTGTTGCCAATCGTCTTCGCGCAGGTCGCGGGCCAGGGTCTCGACCGCTCGCAGCTGCACAGACCAACCCAGCCGCCGCACAGACAAGCCGTCTGCACGGCGCAGCGTATCGGCCTCCTCGGCTGCGTGGCCAGCAGCCGTCAGCACCTTGGCAGACGCCATGGACTCCAGCCGATCCGGTGACGGCATCAGCCTGCGCTCGCTGGAAACACTGCGGATCTGCGACTCGATATTGCTCAGCAAGTCGATACCACCGTGCCCCTGCAGGAAAAAGGCCTTCTGTTTACTCTGTTGCAGCAGCAACTTGGTCTTGCCTTGAAATCCACCAGGCAGGTTCAACAAGATCTGGCCGTTTTTGACCGCGCTAGGGGCCGGAAAGCAGCGTGTTCGCGCAGCAAAGTAGGCCAGTAAATCCTCAGCCGACACCAGATTGCCGGGGTCGCGCAGTACCAGAAATAGGTCATCCACGTAACGCCCGTAGTAGACCGGCGTCAGGCCGTGCTCTATGTCCCGGTCCAGGCCAACCAGCAGGGTGTTGGCTACCACACGCGAAATGGACAAGCCAATGGGCAGGCCGCCAACCGTGACCTCTCGTTTGCTGCAACCCAGCGCGTGCATCTGGGCCGCGATACGTTTGGACCACTCCACCAGCCCGGCAGTGAACGCCTTGGTGAAGTCGAGCTCCCATTCCGACAGTTCGATGCCGCTTTCGGCGAGGAAACGACTATCGGCTATAAAGGCAGGATCGATCCGGTGGTAATAGCTGTTCAGGTCCATCGAAATGGCAACCACCGCGTTGCCAGCTTCTAGCTCGGTGCGCAAAGCCTTCAGGCCTCGACTGCGCCATTCCTTGTAAGGGCCGAAGTAAGGCTGGAAGGAGCCCACCGCTTCCAGATGGTAATCCCCCACGCTGCCTTTGGGTGCACCAGGCTCGGGGCGATAGCGGCGCAGCCGCGAACCATAGGCTGATTTGGGCAGCACTGCGTCGAACCTGTGGCCAACCAGGTTGATCCACAGCGCTGATAAGACGTGCATATCGACCGGGAAATCGCCAATCAGTCGAAACTCCGGCGTCAGCTCATGCGAGGCACACAAGCGATCAAAAGCACGGGCAGGATCAGAGAAAAAGCCGTGTCCGTCGGGTGCCGCGCCCTTCATCGGCGCAGTGACCAGCTTCTTGGCCACCACCCGCGTTATCCCCAGGTTCTGTATCAGTACCTCAGCCACCTGCCCAGCCTGCAAGCTGGCAAGCAAGGCCGTCAGCCTGCTCGCCAAGTCCTGCTCATACTCGGCAAACTGGCTGGCAATGCAGATGGAACGCTCGAAAAAGCAATCAGCCTTGGCCTTCCTGAATGCAAAAAACAGATCCGCCAAGGTCACATGCTGCCAAGTGCCGATTGCTTCCTGTTTCATTGCGTGTAGTCCTTAAATTGTTGTGTACAGGCCGATTGCGACCAGCATCAAGGCAGCTCGCCGACTGGCGGGGTGCGATCTCGTTGTAGGTCGTCTCGCGGCAGACGTATGCATCTTTGAAGCTGGGTGGTGAGGCGAAGCTTGCGGGCAATCTGCTCGGGTGAAAAGCGTTGTTGCAGCAGATAGGCGACCAATTCAAACCGTTCACTTCCGGGAGCCAACTTCTTTCGGGGCCGGCAGGGCAATCGGTGCCTGCGCATGGTCCGCTGGGCATGTAGGGTGGTGTACGTACCTTGGGCATCGCGATTGCGCCGGATCTCGCGGCTGATCGTCGAAGAGCGGTTGAGCATTCCGGCCATGGCACGTAGGTTGCTGCCTGCGTAGCAGGCCGACCTGAAGGGTGGAGCGTTCTTCGACGCTGAGTTCGTAAAACATGGCAAAACCGCACCGGAAAGGTCGGGTGTTGCACTCAGTTTTTGCGGTCGCCCATGGAAAGGATGAAACTTTATTTTCACGTTTTCGGCGTTTTTCGAGGTTGGCCGAAAATTAGGATGGTACTTTAAGGCTTTTGGTCGTCATCCTAGCAAAGACTTAGCGAAGTACCTTCTCATGTTTGTAAGCCGCTTAAATGATTGAATTTTAAAGATTTTTATAGTGATTAGGCGCGCGTCGTGGTTTCCTTCTGCTCTCAGTATTAGGATGAAACTTTATTTTCATCCCACACGTTGCTTACCAACGCTGCTCGCGTGTTTCAGACCGGCCTAGAGCTTGAACTGGCTGACAATTTCATCCAGCCGTCGAGCGTCTTCACCAGCCGCTCGGCCACTGGCCAGTGTGCTCTCAGACAGTTCTGCGGTACGGCCGGCGACATTCGCCACGCTGCTGATCCGCTGGTTGATTTCATCGCTGACCATGGACTGCTCGCGAGCCGCTTCAGCGATGTGCAAGCTCATCCCCGATACCGAGGCCATCAAGGTACTGATGTTCACCAGTGCCTGACCGGCTATTTCGGCCTGCGTGACACCTTTTTCGGCATAGGTACGGCTTTCCTGCATGACTGCGACGGCCTCTTGGGACGCACTCTGCAGGCGCTCGATCATGCCCTGGATTTCTTGGGTCGAGGCTTGGGTACGGCTGGCCAAGGTGCGGACTTCATCGGCTACCACGGCAAAGCCCCGGCCTTGCTCGCCTGCGCGTGCTGCTTCAATGGCCGCGTTCAACGCCAGCAAGTTGGTTTGTTCGGCAATGGTCCGTATTACTTCCAGCACCCCACCAATGGAACGTGAGTGGGTTTCCAGGGTTTGAATCACTTCGGACGCCCGGCCCACTTCGTTGGCCAAGGTACGAATCTCGACAATCGTCTGGTTCACCACGCCAATCGCTTCTTGCGTCTGGCGATCAGCGTCACCGGTTTGGGCCGAGCTTGCCTGGGCATTGGCGGCCACGCCCTGTACGGTGGCGGCCATCTGATTGACTGCTGTGGCCACTTGATCCACTTCCGAACGCAAGGTTTCGGCGCTCGCTTCGGCAGCTTGCGCATCATTGACCAAGTGCGTCGATGACTGGCCCAAGGTGCAACCTACTTGGGCTACCGTCGCAATTTGGCCCCTGAGGCCGGCAACGAACTGATTGAAGCCCGCAACCACTTCACCGATCTCATCGTCGTTGTCCTGGCGCAGTGTACGGCTGAGGTCACCATTACCGGTGTTCAAATCGCGTAACGAACTGGACATCCGGTTGAGGGGGGGCAGGACGCGGCGGCTGATCAGCCAAAGGGTGCCAAGGATCAACAGCAACGCTATGCCCCAGGCCACGAGCGTATTGACCTTCAGGGACTCACGCACTTCGCTGGTTTCGCTGAGGGTTGTCTTGTACTTGGCCGACAGCGGGTCACGTAGCCCGGCGAACGCACGAATCACTTCTGCCGAACGCTGGTCGAAGTCTTCCATCACCTTGTCGCCAGCCTCCTTGCCGGGGCCGGTGTAGGCCTGGAACATGCGCAGGCCCACATTGTCGAGCCGTTCTGCCGGGGCGTTCATCGCCTCCAGTTCGAGGCGGAATGCTGGAATTGCCTGTTTGAGTTCGTTCAGCTTCTCCTGCATCCGCTGAAAGTGCCGATGGGCGGTGGCGGCTGCCTCGTTTTCGCCGGTCAAGCTTGCGTCGGTGTAGAACTGCTGAATTTGCGCCGTGTGGTAACGAAGTTCTTCTACCTCTTGCTGGGCACTACTGAGGTTTTCCAACTGTCGGCTGAGATCATCCAGGCGGTTGACCTGATGAGAAATCCAGAATGACAGCCCCAGCGCCACAAGGATCAGTGCTGTTGCGCTGCTGATCATCAGGCGGGTAATAGTGAACTTCACGAAACGCTCCTTACAATGTAGTTAAATCGTGCAATCTAGAACATGAGCCGCGGTGCACAGTGCGTCAGCCGAAGCATTTTTCATTCGGCCAATAGTGCCTTGCTGATAAATCAGTTTATTAACGATCGTTTCCAGCGATGGGATAACACAGGGCGCGAACGTGAGGATGCGGGATAGTTATTCGCCTATCTTACTATTGAGCGAGCGCCCGTGCGCTTACATTTTCAACGGGTTTTCATGTACTTAAGTACTGGTTTTTGTTGAAGGCAACAGGCAGGCGACGCGTTATCAATCAACACCACCACCTGACGGTAATGCTGTATTGATTCAGGTCAACTAGAACAGTATTAGTTGAGAGCGATACGCAACTACAGGTCTATTTATAAGTGCAGCGTGGATTTTGTAAGTTATTGATTTGTATGATTTAAATTTTAACTAACAGTTATTCCATTATCCTTTGGCATCTGCAAGGTGGCCCTCCACTGGCGCTTCAGGCGTTGTTATCCACAGCCTGCATCTGTTCAATCAGAGCCAGGCAGTGCTTGAGCAGGGGTGAGTTATCCCCAGCCCGGCGGCTGAGAATGATGGGTGAAACCGCCGAGGTCTCGGTCAGTGGTGCGTAGACGATGTCTGCGCGGTGCTGGGTTTGTACCGACGCGGGTACCAGGGTTATCCCCAGCCCGGCCGCCACCAGCCCGAGGGCAGTCTGCAGTTCATTGGTCCATTGCACTACCCTGACGCTGAGGCCATGGTTGGCGAACAGCGCCATGATGTGGTCGGCGTAACTTGGCCGTGGCGTGGCGGGGTAGAGCACAAAGGGTTCGCGGGCCAACAGCGCCAGGTCCAGCGGCTGCCCCAGTAAGGGATGCCCGCAAGGCAAGGCGGCAACCAACGGGTCTTCGCGCAACACATGCTGTTCAATGGCCGGGTCATTGATGCGGATACGACCGAAGCCGATATCGATGCGCCCGGCCTTCAGGGCCTCGACCTGTTGCAGGGTAATCATCTCCTGCAGGCCCAGCTCCAGATCCTCGGAACGACGAAGTCGGCGGATCAACTCCGGTAGCAGGTCGTACAAGGTCGAAGGTGCGAAACCGATCCGCAACCACTGGCGCTCACTGTTGGCAATGCGTCGGGTGGCTTCGGCGACTTGTTCAAGCTGGTCGAGCAGGGCGGCGCTCTGTTCATGGAAGAAGCGCCCGGCTTCGGTCAGGCGCAGCGGACGGCTTCGCTCCAGCAGCTCTACGCCAAGGGTTTCCTCCAGTTGGCGGATCTGTCGACTCAGCGGCGGCTGGGCAATGTGCAACTGTTCGGCGGCGCGGGTGAAATTCAGGGTCTGCGCCAGCACGCGGAAATAACGCAAATGGCGCAGTTCCATGATACCTCCAAGGTATGGTTACCCACTTAACGGATATTGGACTGCCCACATCGACTAACGCAAGCTGGTCGCCTGTGGATAACCAGACCCTGTGGATATCGACATCATAATAATAAAACGAGGCCAGCCTATGAGCAGCCACCTGCTGAGCGAGCGCAGCCGTGTATTCGAGCGCGCCGACCCTTATGTGGTCTCCGACTACGTCAATCAGCATGTCGGCGGCCATTGCTTGCGCCTGCCCAGAACTGGCGACCTGCAGGCCAGTATCAACCATCGCAAGTTCGCCAGCCTCGACTTGTGTCGCCTGAGCTATGGCGGCAAGGCGCGGGTTACTTCACCTGCGCTGGGCAGCCTGTATCACTTGCAGATCCTGCTCAAGGGCCATTGTCTTTCGGCTTGCCGTGGCAATGAGCACCCTTACGTTCCAGGCGAGTTGCTGTTGATCAACCCCGATGACCCGGTAGACCTGACCTATTCGGCCGACTGCGAGAAGTTCATCCTCAAGCTGCCGGCCAGCCTGCTCGAACAGACCTGCCTGGAACAGCGCTGGCAGGTGCCTGAGGGCGGCATTCGCTTCACATCGGCCCGTCACAAGACCCAACCGCTGGATGGTTTCATCGGTTTGCTCGGGTTGGTCTGCGCTGAGGCCGAGTCCGACCATTCGCTGTTACAGGTTCAGGAACACTACGGCCGTATTGTCGCCAGCAAGCTGCTGACCCTGCTGGACAACAACATTCAACGGGGAGAGCCGCAGGTTCAGGCTCATTCCTTTGAGCAGTTGGTGGAGTACATCGACGCCAACCTGAATCAAGACATCAGTATCGTGCAGTTGATGAACGTGGCGCGGGTCAGTGAGCGAACGTTGTATTCACTGTTTGAGCGCCATGCAGGCCTGTCGCCGAAGGGGTATGTGCGCCAGCGCAAACTGGAGCGTATCCATGCGGTCTTGCAGGATCCGGCCAGCAGCGTACGCAACGTGACGGAAATCGCCCTGGACTACGGTTTTCTGCACTTGGGGCGCTTTGCCGAGAGTTATCGCCAGCGCTTTGGCGAACTGCCCTCGGTGACCTTCAAACGCCACCGCTGACACCTGGTCAGCCCCTGCGCTATCTGGATAGCGATTCGCAGGAAATGGCTATTGCCATGCTCGACGTCTCCCTAACCTGAGTGTGCGAACACCGCCAGGCCCCAGCGCCGAGTGGGTATTGCGCCTTCGGGTTTCGATAACAACAACAAAAGAGACGCGCACCATGCGAGCAGTCGATATCAATGCCCTGATCGATCAGGCGAAGTTCAATCCCTTTCACTGGCGCGTGCTGTTCTGGTGTGCGCTGATCATCATCTTCGACGGTTACGACCTGGTCATTTATGGCGTGGTGCTGCCGGCATTGATGCAGGAGTGGGGCATGACCCCGCTGCAGGCGGGTGCCCTGGGTAGCTATGCGCTGTTTGGCATGATGTTCGGTGCACTGGTGTTTGGCCCGTTGTCGGACCGCATCGGTCGCAAGAAGGCAATCACCCTCTGCGTGATCCTGTTCAGTGGCTTTACGGTACTCAACGGTTTCGCCCGTAACCCTACGGAGTTCGGTCTCTGCCGGTTTATCGCCGGTTTAGGAATCGGCGGCGTCATGCCCAACGTGGTGGCGCTGATGAACGAATACGCACCGAAGAAAATTCGCAGCACCCTGGTCGCGATCATGTTCAGTGGTTACTCGGTGGGCGGCATGCTGTCTGCCGGGCTGGGCATTGTGCTGTTGCCGGCCTTTGGTTGGCAGTCGGTGTTCTATGTGGCGGTCATTCCGCTGCTGACGCTGCCGTTGATCTTGCGCTTTTTGCCGGAGTCCCTCGGTTTTCTGGTGCGTCAGGGCCGGGTAGAGCAGGCTCAGCAACTGTTGCAGCGGGTTGAGCCGAGCTATCAGCCGCAAGCGGGCGATCGGCTTGAAGCCGCCGCAGGCAAGGCGCCGGGTGCGGCGGTACCGCAACTGTTCCACGAAGGTCGGGCGCTGAACACGCTGATGCTCTGGGTGGCGTTCTTCTGCTGCCTGCTGATGGTCTATGCCCTCAATTCCTGGCTGCCGAAATTGATGAACAACGCAGGTTATGGCTTGGGTTCCAGCCTGGCGTTTCTGCTGGTACTGAACTTCGGTGCGATCTTTGGCGCCGTGGGCGGTGGCTGGATTGGCGACCGCTTCAAGCTGGACAAGGTGTTGGTGGTGTTCTTTGCGGTGGCGGCCCTGTCCATCAGCCTGTTGGGCTTCAAAAGCCCGACACCGGTGCTTTACCTGCTGATAGCGATTGCCGGTGCGACCACCATCGGCACGCAGATTCTTGCCTATGCCTGTGTTGCACAGTACTACCCGATGGGCATCCGCTCGACGGGCCTGGGTTGGGCCTCGGGCGTTGGTCGCAGTGGGGCCATCGTCGGGCCGCTGTTGGGGGGCGCATTGCTGGGTGTCCAACTGCCATTGCCGCTCAACTTCCTGGCGTTCGCGGTACCGGGTGCTGTCGCCGCCTTGGCGATGATGGTGTTCGCCAGCCGCTCGCCGTTCGCCAGTCAGGCGTCGTCGTTGCCCGCCAAAGCCTGAGCACCAAGCGGCCGGCTATGCCGGCCATCAAAGCTCCGCGTAGCACCGGTTAAAACAACAATAAAAAGAGCACGTTACCCATGAACAACCTCCGTCATTCCTGGTTGCTGTCCACCCTTGCCTTGTGTGTTGGTGCCAACGCCGCTGAGCCCGGCTTTGTCAGCGGTTCGAGCGCTACGTTGCAGGCCCGCAACTACTACTTCAGCCGCGATTTCTCCGACATCGTTGGCGCCAACAAACAATCCAAGGCCGAGGAGTGGGGGCAGGGCTTTATCTTCAACTTCAAGTCCGGCTATACCCCTGGCCTGATCGGTGTGGGTGTCGATGCCATCGGCGTGGTGGGGTTCAAGCTCGACAGTAGCCCTGATCGTACGGGTACCGGGCTATTGCCGGTGCAGGGCGATGGTCGCGCCGCTGATGAGTACAGCCGGGTCGGCGGCACCCTCAAGCTGCGTTACTCGAAGACTGAGTTGAAGGTCGGCGAATTGCAAACCAACCTGCCTATTCTCCAGTACAACGACTCAAGGCTGCTGCCGCCGACCTATCAGGGGGCAAGTATCACATCTTCAGAACTTGAGGGCCTGACGCTACAGGCCGGGCACTTGAGCTCCACCAGCCTGCGCAACGAGGCCGGTGACGAGAAAATGATTGCAGTGCTCGGCCATGTTCCCCAGCGTAAAGCCGATAGCGATGCGTTCAATTTTGCCGGGGGCGACTACAGTTTCAACGGCAATCGCAGCACCGTCAGCCTTTGGTACGGGCAGTTGGAGGACATCTACCAACAAGGGTTTGTCGGTTTCAAACACAGCCAGCCGTTGGGCGATTGGACGCTCGGCGCCAACCTCGGCTACTTCTCTGCCCGTGAGCAAGGAGCCAGCAAGCTGGGGGATATCGACAACCAGGCGTTTTACTCGTTGCTCTCAGCCAAACGTTCCGGGCATACCTTCACGGTGGGCTACCAGGCAATCTATGGTGATGATGCCTTCCCCCGTGTGTTCCCGAACATTTCGCCATTGGGCAACGAAGTGCCGACCTATGAGTTCGCCTACACCGACGAACGTTCGTGGCAGGTGCGTTACGACTATGACTTCGTTGCCATGGGCATTCCTGGGCTGACAGCAACCGCACGCTACCTCAAAGGCGATAACGTCAACACCGGTTTGGGGTATGAGGGCCGGGAGCATGAGCGCGATTTCGATCTTGGCTACGCGGTACAGGGCGGAGTCTTGAAAGGCTTGGGAATCCGCGTGCGCAATGCCATGGCGCGCTCGAACTACCGTTCTGACATCGATGAGAATCGCTTGATCCTGAGTTACACCTGGATCTTGTTGTAAGGGCTGGCAGGGTGGGTTCCCACAGGGGACCACCCATCTCACGTTTATCCACAACCCCTGAGGATCACATAGACTGAGCAGACAAAAACAACGAGTACCCTGGTATGGATAGTCCCCTGCTTAGTCATCGCAGCCGGGTTTTTGAGCGTGCCGACCCCTATGCCGTGTCGACCTACGTTAACCAGCACGTCGGTCAGCATCATATTCGACTACCGCGCAATGGCCTCCCGGAGGCCAGCCTCGATCACCGAAAGTTTGCCAGCCTGGACCTGTGTCGGATCAGCTATGGTGGCGAGGTGAGGGTGCTCTCTCATGCCCTGGAAAGTGTTTTTCATCTGCAGATTCTCTTGCGGGGGCACTGTATGTGGCGCCGGGGTCGGGCCGAGCGCCTGCTCGGTCCGGGTGAGCTGTTGTTGATCAATCCGGATGAGCCGGTGGACCTGGCGTATTCCGCCGACTGCGAGAAGTTCATCCTCAAGCTGCCGGCTCGCCTGCTCGATGCGGTTTGTGATGAGCAGCGCTGGCAGCGCCCCAGTGAAGGCGTCCGGTTTATCCACAGCCATTACCAACTGCTGGCGCTGGAAGGTTTTGCCGGGCTGTTGACGATGGTCTGTCATGAGGCCGAGGCCTTTGATTCACTGCAGCGTGTCCAGGAACACTACAGCCAGATCGTTGCCAGCAAGCTGCTGACGCTGATGCAGACCAACGTCAGCCGCGAGAGCCTGGGCAGCCAGGCCGTCACCTTTGAGCGTATTGCCGAGTACATTGAGCGCAATCTCAAGCAAGACATCGGCATTGAGCAACTGGCGCAGCAGGCGAGCATGAGCCTGCGTTCGCTCTATGGGTTGTTCGAACGCAATGCCGGTACCACCCCGAAGCACTACATTCGGCAGAAGAAGCTTGAACGCATTCGTCGCAATCTCAGCGACCCGGACTGCAGCGTGCGCAACATCACCGAACTGGCCCTGGAATACGGCTTTGTTCACCTGGGCCGATTCTCGGAAAGTTACAAAGCGCTGTTTGGCGAGCTGCCCTCCGATACCCTCAAGCGTCGCCCCTGACGTGTTTGCAGAAAACGGATAAAGGTCTGCACAAAGCGGATATTTACCTGAGCCTGCGCTCCCTACCCTGACATGGCCTGAACAATAACAACGGAGGCCCCGGCCATGTCCCTGGGATTCGAATACCTTAATTCCCTGCTTGAAGAAGATCAGGAGAAGGGCATCTACCGCTGCAAGCGCGAGATGTTCACCGACCCCCGTCTGTTCGAACTGGAAATGAAACACATCTTCGAGGGCAACTGGATCTACCTGGCCCACGAAAGCCAGATTCCCGAGAAGAACGACTTCCTGAGCACCACCATGGGGCGCCAGCCGATCTTCATCGCGCGCAACAAGGATGGGGTACTCAACGCCTTCCTGAATGCCTGCAGCCACCGCGGTGCGATGCTCTGCCGGCACAAGAGTGGCAACCGCTCTTCCTATACCTGCCCGTTCCACGGTTGGACCTTCAACAACTCCGGCAAACTGCTCAAGGTCAAGGATCCGGTCGATGCCGGTTACCCGCAGAGCTTCAATTGCGAAGGCTCCCATGACCTGACCAAGGTTGCGCGTTTCGAGTCTTACCGCGGCTTTCTGTTTGGTAGCCTGAACCCGGATGTACTGCCTCTGGTCGAGCACCTCGGCGAGTCGGCCAAGATCATCGACATGATCGTCGACCAGTCACCGGACGGCCTTGAAGTGCTGCGTGGTTCTTCCACCTACATCTACGAAGGCAACTGGAAGCTGACCGCCGAGAACGGCGCCGACGGCTATCACGTCAGTGCCGTGCACTGGAACTACGCCGCCACCCAGAACCAGCGCAAGCAGCGCGAAGCGGGTGAAGAGGTCAAGACCATGAGTGCCGGTGGCTGGGCCAAGAATGGCGGTGGTTTCTACTCCTTTGACAAGGGCCACCTGCTGCTCTGGACGCGCTGGGCCAACCCGGAAGACCGTCCGTTGTTCGAGCGTCGTGATGAACTGGCTCGCGATTTCGGTCAGGCCCGTGCCGACTGGATGATCGAAAACTCGCGCAACCTGTGCCTGTACCCCAACGTTTACCTGATGGATCAGTTCAGCTCGCAGATCCGTATTGCCCGGCCGATTGCCGTGGACAAGACCGAGATCACCATCTACTGCATCGCGCCCAAGGGTGAAAGCGCCGAGGCCCGTGCCTTGCGTATTCGTCAGTACGAAGACTTCTTCAACGTCAGCGGCATGGCGACACCGGATGACCTGGAAGAATTCCGCTCCTGTCAGATGGGTTACCAGGGCAACCGTGGCTGGAATGACATGTCCCGCGGGGCTACGCATTGGGTTGAAGGTGCCGACGCCGCGGCCCAGGAAATCGACCTGCATCCACACCTCAGCGGTGTGCGTACCGAGGATGAGGGCCTGTTTGTACTGCAGCACAAGTACTGGCAGGAAACCATGCTCAAGGCCCTTGAAGCCGAGCAGCAGTTGATCCCTGTGGAGGCCGTGCAATGAGCATTTCCTACGAAGCAGTGCGTGACTTCCTTTATCAGGAAGCCCGCTACCTGGACGACAGCCAGTGGGATCAATGGCTGGAATGTTATGCCAGCGATGCCACGTTCTGGATGCCGGCATGGGACGACAACGACCAGCTTACCGAGAACCCGCAGCGGGAAATCTCGCTGATCTGGTACGGCAACCGTGGCGGTCTGGAAGACCGGGTGTTCCGGATCAAGACTGAACGCTCCAGTGCGACCATGCCCGACACCCGCACCTCGCACAACATCAGCAACCTCGAACTGCTTGAGCAGAGCGATGGGCTGTGCCACCTGCGCTTCAACTGGCACACCCTGAGCTTCCGCTACAAGACCGTGGACAGTTACTTCGGCACCAGCTTCTACACCCTTGATGTGCGTGGCGATCGCCCGCTGATCAAGGCCAAGAAAGTGGTGTTGAAGAACGACTACGTACGCCAGGTCATCGACATCTACCACATCTGACCCGGTTTTCGAGCAACAACCTGATTCACGAGGTGCGCCATGCACAAGATCGCCTTGAATTTCGAAGACGGGGTCACCCGCTTCATCGACGCCGCTGGCGGCGAAACCGTGGCCGATGCGGCCTACCGCCAGGGTATCAACATCCCGCTGGACTGCCGTGATGGCGCTTGCGGAACCTGCAAGTGCTTTGCCGAGGCCGGTCGTTACGACCTGGGCCAGGAATACATCGAAGACGCCCTGAGCGAGGAAGAAGTGGCCCAGGGCTACGTGCTGACTTGTCAGATGCGCGCCGAAAGCGACTGTGTGATCCGCGTACCGGCCTCGTCACAGGTGTGCAAGACCGAACAGGCCAGCTACCAGGCCAGCATCAGTGACGTGCGCCAGCTCTCCGATAGCACCATTGCGCTGTCGATCAAGGGTGAGGCGTTGAGCCGCCTGGCATTTCTGCCGGGCCAGTACGTCAACCTTGGCGTACCGGGCAGCGAGCAGACCCGCGCCTATTCCTTCAGCTCATTGCAGAAGGATGGCGAAGTCAGCTTTCTGATCCGCAACGTGCCGGGTGGGCTGATGAGCAGCTTCCTCACTGGCCTGGCCAAGGCCGGTGACAGCATGACCCTGGCCGGTCCGTTGGGCAGTTTCTACCTGCGCGAGATCCGTCGTCCGCTGCTGTTGCTGGCTGGCGGTACTGGGTTGGCACCGTTCACCGCAATGCTCGAGAAAATCGCTGAAGAGGGCAGTGCGCATCCGCTGCACCTGATCTACGGGGTCACGAACGACTTCGACCTGGTCGAGCTGGATCGTCTGCAAGCCTTTGCCGCGCGCATTCCCAACTTCACCTTCAGCGCCTGTGTGGCCAACCCCGACAGCCAGCACCCTCTCAAGGGTTATGTCACCCAGCACATCGAGCCGCGCCACCTCAATGACGGTGATGTCGATGTCTACCTGTGCGGCCCGCCGCCCATGGTCGAGGCAGTCAGCCAGTACATCCGCGAGCAGGGCATCACCCCGGCGAACTTCTACTACGAGAAATTCGCTGCGTCCGCGGCCTGATCCTTTTTTGGAGCCGTTCGCATCGTGCGGGTACGGGCGGCTCTTTTTTATTCGAGGTTGTCATGGGCAACAGATTCGACAACAAGGTCGCGCTGGTCACGGGTGCGGCGCAGGGTATCGGTCGGCGTCTTTCCGAGCGCCTTCTGGAAGAGGGTGCCGTACTGGTCGCGGTTGACCGTTCGGAGCTGGTGCATGAGCTGCAGGCCGAAGGTGTATTGACCCTCACCGCTGACCTGGAGCAGCACAGCGAGTGCCAGCGTGTGATGGCGGCAGCGGTGGAGCACTTCGGTCGGCTCGACGTGCTGATCAACAACGTCGGCGGGACCATCTGGGCCAAGCCTTTCGAGCATTACCAGGCCGACCAGATCGAGGCCGAAGTGCGTCGTTCGCTGTTCCCGACCCTTTGGTGCTGCCACGCCGCGCTGCCGTACATGCTTGAGCAGGGCCAGGGGGCCATCGTCAACGTCTCCTCGATTGCCACGCGCAGCATCAACCGCGTGCCTTACGGCGCGGCCAAGGGCGGGGTCAATGCATTGACCGCGTGCCTGGCCTTCGAGACTGCCGAGCGTGGTGTGCGGGTCAATGCCACGGCGCCGGGCGGCACGCAAGCACCGCCCCGTCGCGTGCCGCGCAACAGTGCCGAGCAAAGCGCGCAGGAACAGGACTGGTACCAGCAGATCGTCGACCAGACCTTGGATAGCACCTTGATGAAACGCTACGGCAGCCTCGACGAACAGGTCGGCGCGATTCTTTTTCTCGCCTCCGACGAGGCCTCTTACATCACCGGCACGGTGCTGCCGGTCGGTGGCGGCGACCTCGGTTGAGCCCCCCTGGAGAATCCTGATGAGTTACCCCCTGATCGAGAGCATCTCGACAACCATCGTCGACCTGCCGACCATCCGCCCGCACAAGCTGGCCATGCACACCATGCAGCAGCAGACCCTGGTGATCATTCGCCTGCGCTGCACTGACGGCATCGAAGGTCTGGGCGAGGCCACCACCATCGGTGGTCTGGCGTATGGCAATGAAAGCCCGGAAAGCATCAAGCAGAACATCGACAGCTACTTTGCGCCGATGCTGATTGGCCTCGATGCCAGCAACATCAACAGTGCCATGCAGCGCCTGGACAAGGTGATCAAGGGCAATACCTTCGCCAAGTCGGGCATTGAAAGTGCCTTGCTCGATGCCCAAGGCAAACGCCTGGGGCTGCCGGTCAGCGAGCTGTTGGGCGGGCGAGTGCGTGACAGCCTGGAAGTCGCCTGGACCCTGGCCAGCGGCGACACTGCCCGCGATATCGCAGAAGCCGAGCAGATGCTCGATCAGCGTCGCCACCGTATTTTCAAACTGAAGATCGGCGCCAATGAAGTGGCCCATGACCTGCGCCACGTCATCGCGATCAAGCACGCCTTGGGCGACCGCGCCAGCGTGCGGGTCGATGTCAATCAGTACTGGGACGAGTCTCAGGCGATTCGCGCCTGTCAGGTGTTGGGTGAGAACGGCATCGACCTGATCGAGCAGCCGATCTCGCGCATCAACCGTGCCGGTCAGGTACGCCTGAACCAGCGCAGCCCGGCACCGATCATGGCCGACGAGTCCATCGAGAGTGTCGAGGACGCCTTCAGCCTGGCCGCCGACGGTGCCGCCAGCATCTTCGCTCTGAAGATCGCCAAGAACGGTGGCCCGCGTGCGGTGTTGCGCACCGCCCAGATCGCCGAAGCCGCCGGGATCGCCCTGTATGGCGGAACCATGCTCGAAGGTTCTATCGGCACCCTGGCCTCGGCGCATGCCTTCGTCACCTTGAACGCGCTCACCTGGCACACCGAACTGTTCGGCCCGCTGCTGCTGACTGAAGAGATCGTCGTCGAGGCACCGGTGTACCGCGATTTCGCCTTGCACGTCCCGCGCACCCCAGGCCTGGGCCTGACCCTGGATGAAGAGCGCCTGGCGTTCTTCAGCCGCCGCTGAATAGGAGAGCCCACATGTTGTTCCACGTGAAAATGACCGTGAAATTGCCCCTCGACATGGATCCGGCCCTGGCGGCTCGGCTCAAGGCTGACGAAAAGGCGCTGGCCCAACGTCTGCAGCACGAGGGTATCTGGCGCCACCTGTGGCGCATTGCCGGGCATTACGCCAACTACAGCGTCTTTGACCTGCCCAGCGTCGAAGCGCTGCACGACACCCTGATGCAACTGCCGCTGTTCCCCTACATGGACATCGAGATTGACGGCCTGTGCCGGCATCCCTCGTCGATCCATTCCGATGACCGTTGATTACTGATAACAACAATTCGAGGTAGCCAATCATGACCGTGAAGATCGCTCACACTGCCGATGTACAAAAATTCTTCGAAGAAGCCAGCGGCTTGCTCAATCAGGAAGGCAATCCACGCCTGAAGACCCTGGTCAATCGCATCATCAATGACGTTGCCCGGGTCATCGAAGACCTGCAGGTGACGCCGGATGAGTTCTGGAAAGCAGTGGATTACCTCAATCGC
This sequence comes from Pseudomonas sp. FFUP_PS_473, assembly GCF_002858665.1. Taxonomy (NCBI): domain Bacteria; kingdom Pseudomonadati; phylum Pseudomonadota; class Gammaproteobacteria; order Pseudomonadales; family Pseudomonadaceae; genus Pseudomonas; species Pseudomonas sp. FFUP_PS_473. Next base: position 117,975 of record NZ_PJQQ01000015.1, on the reverse strand, counting down.
CTGGGCGCACGTCAGGAAGCCGGTTTGCTGGTAGCCGGTCTTGGCCTGGAGCACTACCTGGACCTGCAACTGGATGCTCAGGATGAAGCAGCAGGTTTGTCCGGCGGAACGCCGCGAACCATTGAAGGCCCGCTGTACGTAGCCGGTGCGCCATTGGCCGAAGGTGAAGTACGGATGGACGATGGTCTCGATGCCGGCACCGTGATGTTCCTGCAAGGGCGGGTACTGGATGAGCACGGCCAACCGGTAGCTGGCGCGGTGGTCGACTTGTGGCACGCCAACACCCAGGGGACGTACTCCTACTTCGACAGCACCCAGTCGGACTACAACCTGCGTCGTCGCATCATCACCGATGCAGAAGGCCGTTACCGTGCGCGCAGCATCGTGCCGTCGGGCTATGGCTGCCCAGCGGACGGTCCAACCCAGGAGCTGCTTGACCAACTGGGCCGCCATGGCAATCGCCCAGCGCATGTGCACTTCTTTATCTCTGCACCGGGTCACCGTCACCTGACCACCCAGATCAACCTGTCCGGTGATCAATACCTGTGGGATGATTTCGCCTACGCCACCCGCTATGGGCTGGTCGGTGAACTGCGCTTCGTCGAAGATGCTGCGGCTGCCGATGCCCGGGGTGTCGAAGGACGCTTTGCCGAGATGGACTTTGATTTCCAGTTGCAGGCCGCGCCGCAGCCAGCCTTTGAACTGCGCAGCAATCGTCCGCGTGCCTTGCAGGATGCCTGAGTAACGCACTCGGTTTGTCGCCGGCCTAGCCGACGCCTGCATCAATGAAATGAACCATTGATGCAGGCGTCGGCTAGGCCGGCGTTCTGCGTTAAGACAAGCACAAGCCCATGGTGGTCCGATGAAGCCTCTGTTCCGCGACTTTTCTGTGTCCGCCCTGGTGGCCGGCCTGATCGCCACAATGATCTCTTATGCCGGGCCACTGGTGATCGTCTTTCAGGCCGCCCACAGCGCACAGTTGTCGGCGGCCGAATTGTCTTCCTGGGTCTGGGCCATTTCCATTGGCAGTGGTCTGCTCGGGGTGGTCCTCAGCCTGCGCTACAAAGTTCCTGTCGTAATCGCCTGGTCGGCGCCTGGCTCGGCGTTGCTGGTGGCGCTGCTGCCCAACATTGCCTTTGCCGAGGCGGTCGGTGCCTACATCGTCGCCAACCTGATCATCCTTGGCGTGGGCGTGTCCGGGGCGTTTGATCGGATCGTCAGCAAGCTGCCGTCAGCCATTTCGGCGGCCATGTTGGCCGGCATCCTGTTCAGTTTCGGTACGGGTCTGTTCCTGTCGGTGAAAGCGCAGCCCGTGCTGGTCTTGGCGATGTTTGTCACCTACCTGCTGTTCAAGCGCCTGGCCCCGCGCTATGCCGTACTGGCGGTACTGATTTGCGGGGTGAGCCTGTCTCTGGCCAATGGCGAGTTGAAAAGTTCGGAGCTGGTCATTGGCCTTGCGACACCCGTCTTGACCCTGCCGGAGTTCACTTGGAACGCGGTGCTGAGTATCAGCTTGCCGCTGGTGATGGTCGCACTGACCGGGCAGTTTGTACCGGGGGTTGTCGTGCTGCGTAATGACGGTTATGCCACAGCCGCCAGCCCGATCATCAGCAGCAGTGCGTTCACCAGCCTGTTGCTGGCGCCCTTTGGTTGCCATGGCCTTAACCTGGCGGCGATTACTGCGGCGATCTGCACTGGTCGTGAATCGCATGATGATCCACATCGGCGCTACTGGGCGGGTGTTTGCGGTGGTGCACTGTATGTGTTGCTGGGCGTGTTCGGCGCGACACTGGTGTCGTTGTTCAGTGCCTTTCCGGCCGCTTTGATCGCAGCCCTGGCCGGGCTGGCGCTGTTCGGTGCCATTGGTGGTGCGCTTGCCGGTGCGATGAGTGTGCCGGCTGACCGCGAAGCTGCACTGATCACCTTTCTGGTGACGGCATCCGGGATGTCGTTTCTTGGTCTGTCGGCCGCTTTCTGGGGGCTGATCTTTGGCTTGTTCGCTCATCTGTTGCTGAACCTGCGGCGGGTCGCGCCGCAGGTTCGCAGGTCAGGTGTGCAGGCAGACTGAGGTCAGATCTGCATCGCCATGCCTTCGACGTTCATGGCCGCTTGGCGCAAGGCCTCGGAGCGGGTCGGGTGCGGGTGGCAGGTGAGGGCGATGTCCTCGGCCGAGGCGCTGAACTCCATGGCCACGCAGTACTCACCGATCATCTCGCTGACGCTCGGGCCAACCAGATGCACGCCAAGGACTTCGTCAGTGTTGGCATCTGCCAGGACTTTGGCGAACCCTTCGGTTTCATGGTTGATCTTGGCCCGGCTGTTGGCGGTGAACGGGAACTTGCCAACCTTGTAGGCCCGGCCTTCGGCCTTGAGTTGTTCTTCGGTCTTGCCGACGCTGGCCAGTTCCGGACGGGTGTAGATAACCCCTGGGATCAGGCCGTAATTGACCTCGTGCGCCTTGCCGGCAATTCGCTCGATACAGGCGATCGCTTCGTCCTCGGCCTTGTGCGCGAGCATCGGCCCCGAGGTGACGTCGCCAATGACCCAGATACCCGGAACCGTCGAGCGATGGCCTTCGTTGGCGAGCATGCCACGCTTGTCGGTTTCCAGGCCGACGGTCTCCAGCCCCAGGCCATGGGTATAAGGGCGCCGTCCGATGGCCACCAGCACATAGTCGGCTTCCAGCGTTTCGGCAGCACCGCCAGCGGCAGGCTCCAGAGTCAGTTGCACAGCGTTCCCGACGACACTGGCCTGGGTCACCTTGGTGCCCAGCTTGAAGGTCATGCCTTGCTTGGCCAGTGAGCGTTGCAGGGTTTTCGCGGCCTCTTCATCAGTGCCTGGGCAGATACGGTCCAGGTACTCGATGACGGTGACCTGGCTGCCAAGGCGACGCCATACCGAGCCCAGCTCCAGGCCGATGACACCTGCTCCGATCACGACCAGGTGCTTGGGCACTTCGGTCAGGGAGAGGGCGCCGGTGGAGTCGATGATGCGTTGGTGATCAAGGGGCACCCCTGGCAGCGGCGTAGGTTCGGAACCGGTGGCAATGACAATGTCCTTGGCCTGCAGTTCGCTGACGGTCCCTTGCGCGTCGGTTACCTTGACCTTGCCGACGCCGTCGAGACGACCCCAGCCCTTGATCCAGTCGACCTTGTTCTTGCGGAACAGGTACTCGATTCCTTTGGTCAGGCCGGTAACGCTGTCATCTTTTTGCTTCATCATCTGGGCCAGGTTCAAGGTCGGTTTCACCTCGATACCCAGTGTGGCCAGTTCGCCATTGCTGGCGGCGTCGTAGAGTTCAGAGGCATGCAACAGCGCCTTTGACGGCATGCAACCGACATTCAGGCAGGTGCCGCCCAGGGTTGAACGACCTTCCACACAGGCGACGCTCAGGCCCAATTGCCCGGCCCGGATAGCAGCGTTGTAGCCGCCCGGCCCCCCGCCAATGATCACGATATCGTAGCTTTTCATTGCTGTACTCCAGGATGAGGTATCGACAATGGGCGCAAGATTAGTCCGTGATTGATGGATTGTATACAATCTGTGGTGTGGACTTATTCAGAAAGTTCTCGCAGATGAACTACCCTTTTCCTCGTGACGTTCTAAGACAACGGGAGGTTTTTTCATGCTTGCGCAACTTCCAGCGGCTCTGCAAAACGTACGGCTGCCACTTCGCCTGAAGTTTTGGAATGGTCTCCACTTCGATCTGGGGCCTGGGCCACACGTCACCATTGTGGTGAAGGACCCACAGCTGATGAGTCAGCTTACCCGTCCTAGCCTTGATGATCTGGGGTCGGCATTTGTCGAAGGCAGGCTGGAGCTGGAAGGTAATATCGGCGAGGTTATCCAGGTTTGCGACGAACTGACTCAAGCGCTGCTTCTGGATGATGACGAGCCACAACCCCAGCGTGCTGCGCATGACAAGACGACTGACGCGGCTGATATTTCCTACCATTACGACCTGTCCAACGATTTCTATCAGCTCTGGCTCGACCAGGAAATGGTCTACTCCTGCGCCTACTTCAAGACGGGCAATGAAACCCTTGAGCAAGCCCAGCAGGACAAACTCGAGCATTTGTGTCGCAAGCTACGGCTGCAGCGCGGTGACTACTTGCTGGATGTCGGTTGTGGTTGGGGTGGCCTGGCGCGGTTTGCCGCCCGCGAGTTCGGTGCCAAGGTCATGGGTATCACCTTGAGCAAGGAGCAACTCAAGCTGGGTCGGGAACGGGTCAAGGCGGAAGGCCTGGAGCAGCAGGTTGATCTAAAAATCCTCGACTACCGGGATCTGCCGCAGGATGGCCGTTTCGACAAGGTGGTGAGTGTTGGCATGTTCGAGCATGTTGGCCATGCCAACCTGGCGTTGTACTGCCAGCGCCTGTTTGGCGCTGTCCGTGAAGGTGGCCTGGTGATGAACCACGGCATCACCGCCAAACATATTGATGGTCGGCCAGTCGGGCGGGGGGCAGGCGAGTTCATTGACCGCTATGTGTTCCCCCATGGCGAGCTGCCGCACCTGTCGATGATCAGTGCTTACATCAGCGATGCCGGGCTAGAGGTGGTCGATGTGGAAAGCCTGCGTTTGCACTATGCCCGGACATTGCACTTCTGGAGTGATCGACTGGAGGCGAAGCTTGATGAAGCCGGACGTCTGGTGCCTGAACGCGCGCTGAGAATCTGGCGATTGTACTTGGCCGGTTGTTCATACGCCTTCGCCAAGGGCTGGATCAACCTGCACCAGATTCTGGCGGTAAAGCCGCTGGCCGATGGCAGTCATACCCTGCCATGGACCCGGGCGGATCTTTATCGCTGACGATGCCTCGCCACTAGAGGATGGGGGAGATCAGCCTGGCGATACGCATGCCCAGCAACTGCAGTCGATGGGTGTCGCGGCTGTCCTCGGCAGTGATTTCCCGAGCCTGTTCGAAGTCGTGCTTGAGCATGGCTTCGACCTGATCGGCAAAGGTCCTGTCGATGGTCAGCAGCATGATCTCGAAGTTCAGGCGGAAGGAGCGGTTGTCCAGGTTCGCGCTGCCGATCGCACTGACTTCATCGTCGATCAGTACGACCTTCTGATGCAGGAACCCGGGCTGGTAGCGAAAGATCCGCACCCCGGCGCGCACCGCCTCGAAGGCAAACAGGCTGGAAGCGGCATAGACGATCCGATGGTCGGGACGTGAGGGCAACAGGATACGCACATCGACGCCACGCAGAACGGCCAGTCGTAGCGCGGCGAAGATCGCCTCATCGGGAATGAAGTACGGGCTGGTTATCCATAGGCGCTCACGCGCTGAATGAATCGCCTCGATGAAGAACAGTGAGCAGGTCTCCTGAGGATCAGCTGGCCCGCTGGCCAGCACTTGGCACAGTACGCCCTCGTCCGGGTACTCATCCGGCAGGATCAATGGCGGCAATTGCCGTGCGGCCCAGAACCAGTCTTCGGCAAAGGATTCCTGCAGGCAGGCCAGCACTGGGCCGCTGACCTGTACGTGGGTATCGCGCCAAGGCGACAGTTTGGGGTTGCCTCCCAGGTACTCATCGCCAACGTTGTGCCCACCGACGAAGCCTTGCAAGCCGTCGACGACGACGATCTTGCGGTGGTTGCGGAAGTTGACCTGGAAGCGATTGAACCAGCCGTGACGGGTGCTGAAGGCACGTATCTCAACGCCGCCTTCACGCAGCGTCTGGCAGTATGCTGAGGGCAGGCCGTGGCTGCCGACACTGTCGTAAAGCACATAGATCTTTACGCCTTCGGCGGCTTTTTTCAGTAGCAGTGTTTGCAGCCGCCGGCCCAGTTCATCGTCATGGATGATGAAAAACTGCACCAGCACCGTGTTACGGGCTTGGGCAATGGCATCAAGGATGGCGCTGAAGGTGGCCTGCCCATCGATCAGTAGTTTGATTTGATTGTTCGCCAAGCAAGGCATGCGACCGAGTTTCGGTAATGCGCGCAAGGCGGCGTAGGAGCTGGAGCTTCGCGCAGCTAATGCTTCTTCCACCCACGGGCGCCAGTTCAGGTCAGTGATGGCCAGGTGCATCTCGCGGTTGGCCTGACGTCGTGCTTTGATGTACGCATCGAAGGTTCGGCTGCCAAACACCAGGTAAGGAATCAGTGTCAGGTAGGGTATGAACAACAGCGACAGGGCCCAGGCGATCGCACCCTGCGCAGTACGGACGCTGACCACGGCGTGGAGTGCGGCACCCACACCCAGCAAGTGGATCAGGCCGATCAGGTAACCGAAGAAGTAGGGGCTGTGGTAATCCATACACATCCTGCTGTCCGCTGGCACTGCCTCTACCAGAGCATGTTCCGGGCAGTACTTGCAACCGAAAGCGTAAATCAGCGTCTAAACCATGTTCCGGCCCGACGCCGGCGTTTCGAGGAGTGACTAGATGAAGATTCGTCTGCCAATACTGGCGCTGGTCTTCGGGTTGGCGAGCCCGTTGGTGAATGCACAGATGTTGCAGCCAGGCCTGTGGGAGTTGACCACCAGCAACATGCAGGTTGATGGCAAGCCGCTGCCGGATATGCAGTTCATGCTCGGCCAGTTGAAAAACCTGCCGCCCGAGCAGCGTGCAATGATGGAGCAGGTGTTGGCCAAGCAAGGTGTCACTGTGGCGGGGAATGGCGTGCGCTCCTGCCTGACTCAGGAGCAGGTCAACAGCGATAACATCCCCTTGCAAGACCCCAAGTCAGGTTGTCGCCAGGAAATCACCGAGCGCAACGGCAATGTCTGGAAATTCCGTTTTAGTTGCCCCAAAGCCCAAGGCGCCGGGCAGGCTCAGTTCCTCAGTGACCGTGAGTTCCTGACCAAGGTCAACGGCACCTTCAACGCTTCGGGAACGCAGCAACAGGGCAGCATGGAAACCCGTGCGGTCTGGCTCGGCAGCAACTGCGGCACCGTCAAGCCACGCACCTAGAACTCGTTCTGCAGCGCCTTGTAGCCCCGCACCAGGTCAACGTTGGTGCGGGCTACGTCTTCGGAGAATTCCGAGGCGCTGATGCTCACAGGAGGAAACTGAGAGAGATCCGTGCTGGCACCCATTCGCGTTGTTGAGGGCACATAAAATTGCGCCGGCAGGTTGCAGCCATCGACCACCGAGTTGTGCCGTACCACGCTGCCGTCGCCAACGGTGCAGTTGAACAGTACGCTGTTGAAGCCGATGAACACCCGATTGCCAACGGTGCAGGGGCCATGGACGATGGAGCGGTGAGCAATCGAGGTGAACTCGCCAATGGTCACCGCGGCCCCTGACTTTGAGTGGATCACCACACCATCCTGAATGTTGGAGTTGGCGCCAATAGTGATGGGCTCCATCGCGCCGTTGCTGTCCACTTCATCAGCCCGAATGACCGCATAGGGCCCAACGAACACATTGTCGGCGATGATCACCTTGCCGCAGATGATTGCCGTTTTATCGACATAAGCGGATTCGGCGATCACCGGTAGATCACCGCTTGGGTTCTTGCGAATCATGGCTATTTCTCCCTTACCAATGAACTACCACTGCCACTGGCTGCGGGCGACTGCATCGTGAGCATGCAAGCTCTCGGCATGTTCAACCTGCAGGCTGAACCCGTCGATCCAGGCATGGCGCCTTAAGGCCAGGTGTAAACGGCGTACGGCATCTTCGCAGAACATCAGGTTCTGACCGTTGGCCAGTGCGAAGGCTTGCTCATCGGCGCGTTTCACTGCGGTCTGCACCGCCGTACCCAGTGCTCCTTCGGCATGATCAATCAGTGCGACGATGGGAAACACACTAACGTCTTGCGTTAAACGTACCTGCAACGTTGCCAGGCTGCGTTGGCTATGGGGCGTGGCAACGATGCCAGCGGCACTGCCTAGCCAGGAGAGCAGCGCATCATGGCTGAGTGGTTGGTTAGCGAAATCGGCGAGAAATTGCTGTTGAATCAGTTGCCTTGCGAGTGCTGCGGAACAGGGGCAGGTTGAGGAATAGGTCACGTGCACATTTAGTTCCACGTGGAACACTTCTTGTTCTAGGCGTGCAGTCAGCACCACGGGATAGGCCTTCCAGCCTGACAGCGGGCTGACCAATGCTGGCTGTTTCAGCATGACTTCAAATTGCAGGCGCAGGTAAGCGCTGTCAGAAAGACCGCAGTGGCTTTCCAGAAAGTGTTCAAGCACCTGATGAATCAGTGCTGGGCAAAGTTCTTTTTGTTCCAGTGCTTCCAGTGCCAGGTACAAGCGCGACATGTGTATCCCGCGTGATTCGCCGTTATCCAGGCTGACGCCGGCATCGGCACTGGCGCGCAGCCGTTGAGCGTTGAACGACACCGGCAAGGCAATGCCGCACATGCCCACCCAGTTCAGTGGTAGTGGCTGGTGTAGTGCCTGAGTGGCAATGTCGGGAAGAGGCAGGGCAGTCATGGGTTGTTCGTCGTGGCGGAAAAGTAGTTTGTTATATTATAACGATGCAGTGTTCCACAAGACTGCAGGGATTACTGGCAACCGCTTACTCGACTGCAGCGCACGCCAAAGCGCTGTCCGCTGGAACTGGATACGCGGTTGATCGTGGTCCAACCGACGCGACGGCTGTAGCCGACCCAGGCTTCACCGTCACTGGCCAGCCCGGTGAAGAAGGTCAGTTGACCGTAGCGGTCGCTGGTTTGTGCCCAGCGACGTTTGCCCTCTATCTCGTACCCGCGCAAAAACACGGTGCTGCCTTTGGTTTGCACACTGTAGTAATTGCCCTCGAGATCCTTGCAGGCCAGCAGGTTTGCGCTGCGCGTGCAGTGCGCCAGCGTGTCGCTGGGTAGTGCCTGCGCGAGGGCGTGCGGGGCAAGTGCAGCGAGGCAAACAAGCCAAGCCCACGGTTGATTCATCAAGACTTCCTCGAGGTGGCTAGCGGTCGTGCGCTTGCGAAGGTGCTTGGAATAAGCGCACCGTTATAATATAACATGTCGTAAAGCATCTATCGAATGCTGCCCCGATGAGGACCCCACCATGCCCGACCGTCTTCCCGTTACTGTGCTCTCTGGCTTTCTCGGCGCAGGCAAGAGCACGCTGCTCAATCATGTGCTGCGCAATCGCGAAAACCTCCGGGTGGCAGTGATCGTCAACGACATGAGTGAAATCAACATCGATGCCAGTGAGGTGCAACGTAATGTCAGCTTGAACCGTGCCGAGGAAAAGTTGGTCGAGATGAGCAACGGTTGCATCTGCTGCACCTTGCGCGAAGACCTGCTCGAGGAAGTCGGGCGACTGGCTCGAGAAGGTCGGTTCGATTACTTGCTGATTGAGTCGACCGGAATTTCTGAACCACTCCCCGTGGCTGAAACCTTTACCTTCCGGGATGACCAAGGCCGCAGCCTGGCCGACCAGGCGCGGCTCGATACCATGGTCACGGTAGTCGATGGTTTGAATTTCCTGAGTGATTATCAGGCTGCGGAAAGCCTGGCGAGCCGTGGCGAAACCCTTGGCGAAGAGGATGAGCGTTCGATCAGTGACCTCTTGATCGAGCAGGTGGAGTTCGCTGATGTGATTCTGGTCAGCAAGATCGATCTGGTGGGTAGCCACAGCCGTGACGAACTAATGGCGATCCTGCGTAGCCTTAACGCTCACGCGCAGATTGTTCCAATGGTCATGGGACAGGTGCCGCTGGAGCGGATCCTCAACACCGGCTTGTTCGACTTCGACAAGGCCGCGCAGGCGCCCGGTTGGCTTCAGGAACTGCGTGGTACGCATGTGCCTGAAACGCAGGAGTATGGCATTTGCTCATGGGCCTGGCAGGCCCGGCGTCCGTTGCATCCGCAGCGCTTCTTCGACTTTATCCACAGCCCCTGGACGAATGGGCGACTGCTGCGCTCCAAGGGCTTTTTCTGGCTGGCCAGTAAACTGAGTGATGCCGGTAGCTGGTCTCAGGCAGGTGGCATGGTTAGACACGGATTCGCCGGTCGTTGGTGGCGCTTTGTGCCTCGCGAGCATTGGCCACAGGATCAGGACAGTCAGGCGGCAATCCTCAAGCATTGGAACAGCGCGTGCGGTGATTGTCGGCAAGAACTGGTGTTCATCGGCCAGCATATTGATTTTGCCAGGCTTGAAGCTGAGCTGGCGGCCTGCTTGCTGAGTGACGCTGAAATGGCGCTAGGCGAAGACGCCTGGAGTCAGCTGCCGGACCCCTTTGGTCCGTGGTACGAAGAGGACGCTGCCTGATGTTGGCACCAACGCCTCGTTATGTTCCGCGCCAGGTACTTGGTGAATCACCTCAGGTCCTGGGTGAAGCCTTGCAGGACGGGGTCAATCTGGCCGTTTGGGAGCGGCAACTGCCTGTGCATATCGCCGATTTTGCCAGCCTGTTGTTGTCATTGAACCAACCATTGGCGGAGTCGTTCACGTTGGAATTGGACGACGACGGGCAACTTCCGGCATTGCCTGCGGTGGCCAGAGGCTATGCCGACCTGACAGGCTACGATGGCTTCGTCGCCGATGTGGCCTGGCTGGTTGGTGCCTATGCCTGCCTGCTTGATGCTCGTCGGGTTGGGGTACGTCTTACGGCACTGGACAACGCCATGTGCCCGCGTTGGCATGTCGATCACGTACCCTTGCGGCTGCTCACGACCTATGCCGGGCCCGGCAGCGAATGGCTGGAAGAGGCTGTGGATAAACGCGTCCAGCCGCTGCCGGCAGAGGTCGAGCCGGCGCGGGTTCGTCAGTTGGGCTGTGGTGCTGTCGCCTTGCTGAAGGGGGAGAAGTGGTTGGGTAATGAAGGCTGCGGGCTTATCCACAGGTCGCCAGCACTGGCCAACGGTGAGCGCCGTTTGATCCTTAGCCTTGACTGGATGGCCTGAGTCCAGCGCATAGTGTGCGATCTTCCAGGCCTGTTGATGACCATGCTGCAGAACATACCTACCCACGTGATTGCCGGGCCCTTGGGGGCCGGTAAGACCAGTCTGATTCGCCACTTGATGGCTCATCGCCCGGCCACTGAGCGCTGGGCGGTGTTGATAAACGAGTTCGGTCAGATCGGCCTGGATGCGGCGCTGCTCAGCACTGCAGATGACGGCATTGCCATGGGCGAGGTGGCTGGAGGGTGCTTGTGTTGTGTGAACGGCGCACCGTTTCAGGTTGGCCTGGGTCGGTTGTTGCGCAAATCCAGACCAGACCGGCTGTTTATCGAACCTTCAGGGCTTGGTCACCCGGCGCAGCTGTTGGCGCAACTGCGCCAGCCACCATGGCAGGGTGTGCTGGATGTGCAGCCCTTGGTGATGGTGCTGGATGCCCAGATGTTGGCGGGTGGCCAGCCGCTAGCGGACAGTCAGCAAGCCGCATTGGTTGAGGCAGGGTTGTTGGTGCTGAACAAAGCCGAGGCTGTGGATAGTGAAAAACGGGTGTGGATAACCTCCCGATTACCCACCGTGCCGTGCTATTGGACGGAACAGGGTCGGTTACCTCTGGATGAGCTGCTGAAGCAGTCCACCGCAATTGTGGATAAGCCGGCTGTGGATAATTCTGCGTTGCCTGACGGTACCGCACCACTCGGCGCTCTGTGGACAAGTCCATCCGAGCCGATCTGCCTGCACCATCAATCAACTGACGGCTGGAGCATTGGCTGGCGCTGGCACCCGAGTCAGTTGCTCGATGCGCAGCGTATAGAGGGGTTTCTTGCGGGGCTGGTGTGGCGCCGGGCCAAACTGGTTATCCACAGCCCGGAAGGTTGGGAGTCTGCTAACGCATTGGAAGGTAAACCCCTGGTCTGGCAGTCGAGCCACTGGCGGCGTGATTCACGTATCGAACTGATCTTTGCTCAGCCCCAGGATGCTGAAGCGCTGCAACAAGGCATGGCGGCATGCCTGTGTTGATCAGTTGTGCCAGCGGTTGTGCTCCTGGCGCCACTGTTTCATTTCAATCACGTTGTCATGGTGTTGCACTGGCTTGATCTCGAACGGGTAGGGCGCCAGTTCGATTTGCATGGCGTGGGCGCCAAATTGAGTGATGGTGCCGGGGTGGCGTTGCTCCCCGGTTACCGTGAACTCAAAGTTATACACACGGGCCAGGCGCTTCCTGCCATTGGCATCACGGATAAAGGCGATACGTTTGAGCGCGACGTTGCCGTCGAGCAACTCCAGGTCGAGCTTGGCGCAATGCTGTTTGACCCTTTCCAGCGCTTTTTCACGCAGCCCGTGGTTATGCCAAAGCCAAGCACCGACGGTAGCCAGCAGCATCAGTACGGATAGATTTTCGAGGGTCAACATTACATAGGCTCCAACGAGGTGTACTCAGCTTAACCGCCTCCCAGCGCTGTCGTACAGGTGGTATTTAGCGCCATACTGCATGCCTTGTCTCTATTACAACGCATCGGAAGCCTTGCATGAAACGTACGCCACACCTGCTTGCTATCCAGTCTCATGTGGTCTTCGGTCACGCCGGCAACAGCGCTGCGGTGTTCCCCATGCAGCGTGTGGGGGTCAACGTCTGGCCACTCAATACCGTGCAGTTCTCTAACCACACACAGTATGGCCAGTGGACTGGAGAAGTGCTTGCGCCAGCGCAAATTCCTGCGCTGGTGAACGGAATCGCGACGATCGGTGAGCTTGGCAATTGCGATGCGGTGTTGTCCGGTTACCTCGGCAGTGCGGCCCAGGGGCGTGCAATCCTCGCGGTTGTGGCGCAAATCAAGGCGGCCAACCCGGCAGCGCTGTACCTGTGCGATCCGGTGATGGGGCACGCAGAAAAAGGCTGCATCGTGCCCGAAGAAGTCAGCGACTTTCTACGAGAGGAGGCGCTGGCGGCGGCCGATGTGTTGTGCCCGAATCAGCTTGAGCTGGACAGCTTTTGCGGTCGTCGCGCTGAATCGCTCGACGATTGCGTTGCAATGGCACGGTCGTTGTTGAACCGTGGGCCGAAGGCGGTATTGGTCAAGCACCTAGCCTATCCGGACCGGCAAGCCAATGATTTTGAGATGCTGTTGGTGACCGCTGAAGGCAATTGGCACCTGCGTCGCCCGCTGCTGGCCTTCCCGCGCCAGCCGGTGGGTGTCGGCGACCTCACTGCCGGGTTGTTCCTAGCTCGGCTGCTGTTGGGCGACAGTTGGGTCGCGGCATTCGAGTACAGTGCCGCAGCCGTGCATGAAGTACTGCTGGAAACCCAGGCCTGCGGCAGTTATGAACTGGAACTGGTGCGGGCCCAGGATCGTATTGTGCATCCACGGCTGCGTTTTGAGGCGCAGCGCCTGGCGTTTTAAAGGGCGTCGGCCTTGAGCTCCTGGTAGCGTTTTTCCAGCTCCTGGCGAATCAGGCGGCGCTGCTTACCCTGCAGGAAACGACGCTTTTCTTCGCTGGTTTCCGGCTGACGTGGCGGCACAGGCACGGGCTTGCGGTCGTCGTCGACGGCGACCATGGTGAAGAAACAGCTGTTGCTATGGCGCACCGAGCGTTCGCGGATGTTCTCAGTGACCACTTTGATGCCCACCTCCATGGAGGTGGTGCCGGTGTAGTTGACCGAGGCCAGGAACGTTACCAATTCGCCGACATGCACCGGCTCGCGGAAAATCACTTGATCAACCGAGAGTGTCACCACATAGCGGCCAGCGTAGCGGCTGGCACAGGCATAGGCGACTTCATCGAGGTACTTGAGCAGGGTACCGCCGTGTACGTTGCCAGAAAAATTGGCCTTGTCCGGAGTCATCAGGACGGTCATCGATAGCTGGGCGTTTCCAGGTTCCATAGTGTGCTCACGGTGAGGTTGCGCTGAGTGGGGGGCGCCTGAACGGACGCTTCTTTCCCCGTTACGATTCCCATCATAAAAACGGGACGCTGGCAGGCTCCTTGCCGTCACGCGTTTCAGGTCATTTGGTCGGGCAAATCTGTCGATCTGTTTCTACATATTGCATCGCCAGCCTCATGCAGTGGCGGGTGTTAACCTCAGTTGGCCCATGCAAGGTGGGTTATTCCTACAGATAAAGCATAAAACAGGTGCCGCTCAATCAGATCACTCTGACAGGTACTTGTTTGTTTTTTGTACGTATTCAGGAGGTGTCCGCCATGCATGCCATCAGCTTTATTCAGGATTTGGCGGTGATCATGCTGGTTGCCGGGGTCGTCACCGTGCTTTTTCATCGCCTCAAGCAGCCGGTGGTCCTGGGTTACATCGTTGCCGGGTTCATCATTGGCCCTTATACCCCACCGTTCGGCCTGATTCACGACGAAGACACGATCAAGACCCTGGCCGAGCTCGGGGTGATTTTCCTGATGTTCTGCCTGGGCCTGGAGTTCAGCCTGCGCAAGCTGTTCAAGGTCGGGGCAACCGCCTTTATCGCCGCTTTTCTGGAGATCGTCCTGATGATCTGGATCGGCTTCGAGATTGGCCGCTGGTTTGGCTGGAGCACCATGGATTCGTTGTTTCTCGGGGCGATTCTGGCGATTTCCTCGACCACGATCATCGTCAAGGCGCTCAATGACCTGAAGATGAAGAACGAGCGCTTCGCCCAGTTGATCTTCGGTGTACTGATCGTTGAAGACATTCTGGGTATCGGCATTATTGCCTTGTTATCGGGCATTGCCGTCAGCGGTACGGTCAGCTCCGGTGAGGTGTTTTCCACGGTCGGCAAACTGTCGCTGTTCATGATTGTGGCGTTGGTGGTCGGCATTCTTCTGGTGCCGCGTGTGTTGGCCTACGTGGCGCGCTTTGAAAGCAACGAGATGCTGCTGATTACGGTGCTAGGGCTGTGCTTCGGCTTTTGCCTGCTGGTGGTCAAGCTTGAGTACAGCATGGTGCTGGGTGCGTTCCTGATTGGCGCGATTATGGCTGAGTCGCGGCAGTTACTGAAAATAGAGCGCTTGATCGAGCCGGTTCGTGACCTGTTCAGTGCCATCTTTTTTGTCGCCATCGGCATGATGATCGACCCGCGGGTGCTGCTCGACTATGCCTGGCCGATTGCGGTGATTACCGTTGCCGTCGTGCTGGGCAAGATGCTTTCTTGCGGCATGGGAGCGTTTATTGCGGGCAACGATGGGCGCACGTCGTTGCGTGTCGGCATGGGCCTGTCACAGATCGGCGAGTTCTCTTTCATCATCGCGGCGCTGGGGATCACCCTGCAGGTCACCAGTGACTTCCTCTACCCGGTCGCGGTGGCCGTGTCGGCGATTACCACGCTGCTGACGCCGTATTTGATTCGCAGTGCAGATCCGTTGTCACAGAGGCTGGCCAAGGTCATGCCGCAGCGTCTGGGCCGAGTACTGTCGCTGTATGGTGAATGGTTGCGCAGTATTCAACCACACGGCGAGGGCGCGATGCTGGCGGCCATGATCCGACGGATTCTGTTGCAGGTTGGGGTCAACCTGGCCCTGGTGGCCGCGATCTTCTTTAGTGGCGGTTACTTCGCATACCGCATCAGCGCCTGGTTGAGCGGCTGGATCAGCGACACAGGGCAGCACAAGGCCTTGATTTGGGGCGCAGCGCTGTTGTTGTCGCTACCGTTCCTGATCGCGGCTTATCGCAAGCTCAAGGCGCTCTCGATGCTGTTGGCGGAAATGGGGGTGAAGCCGGAGGTGGCGGGGCGACATACCCAGCGTGTTCGACGGGTAATCGCCGAGGTGATTCCGCTGCTGTCGTTGTTGGTGATTTTCCTGCTGTTGTCGGCATTGTCGGCCAGTATTCTGCCGACCAGTGAACTGCTGCTGGTGATCGCGGTGGTCGCTGCGGGCGTGGTCGCGTTGCTCTGGCGCTGGTTCATCCGGGTGCACACGCGGATGCAGATCGCTTTGCTCGAAACGCTAGAGCATGATGACGGCCATCACCGCTAGGGTGCGGTGATGGCGCGTCCTGCCAGCGCCAATCAACTGCCCGATGGCCGTTGATGCTTCAGGCGATGTTCAGGTCAGCTTTCCAGCCAGACATCCCGAGCCCAGTGCCAGACCGATTCCCAGCTTTCCTCGGTGACGCATTCTTCTTCGCCCGACCACAACACTACGGTGCCGTCTTCTTCGACGCAGTAGTAGTCATCGCCGTCCTGGCAGAGCGGGATCAGGTCGCGCGGTACGCCCGCATCCCAGGCATTGGCGGCGACTTCAGGCAGGTAGGTGTGCGATTGTGGGTCGGTCGCGGTCACCGGTTCCAGGCTACCGTACACGACATCGCTGACGGTCAGCAGGAACTCTTTGAAGACGAAGGGAATGTTGATGAACAACTGCTCTTCGATCTCGACCAGTTGATCCTCGTCGGGCAACTCCAGTGGAACCGGCACGGGTTCATTGGCTTCACGGAGTTGTTCAATCACTTCTTCCACGGCTCTATCCTCTTACCTTGATGACACGCTGCGCGTTATACCCTAGTAGCGCAATCCGGCAAAAGCAAAACCCCGGGACAGGCCCGGGGTTTTTTGTGCAATGCCTGAAAATCAGCCGTTCTGGCGGATCCCGGCGACCAGCCACGGCTGGTTCTCGCCTTGGGCACGTTCCATGTTCCAGCTTTCGCTGAACACTTCGCCCTGGTCGAAGCGCGAGGTTTTCGACACGCCGCTGAAGGTCAGAGTGGCGATGGTCTTGTCGGCGCGGTCGTCGACACCTTCCAGTTGCACATTCAGGTCATCGATGTAGGTGGACTGGAAGCCCTCGCCCAAGGCCGCGCGCTCCTGCTTGAGGAACTGCAGCATTTGTGGCGTGACGAACTCGGCGATCTTGTCCATCTCGTTCGCGTCCCAGTGCTGCTGCAGCGACTGGAAGTGGTTGCGTGCTGCAGCCAGGAAGCTCTGCTCGTTGAACCAGGCCGGTGCGTTGATGACCGGGCGGGCCGACGAGGCTGGCGAACCACCGAATACCTGCGGCTGTGCTGGTTGCTCGTAGGCTTCACGCTGGAACGGTGCGTGACCTGCTGGCGCCATCTGTGGCTGCTGTTGCTTGCGACGGCGGGCCGCAATGAAGCGGAACGCCAGGAAGGCGATCAGCGCCATGATGATGATGTCGAGGAACTGCATCCCCTCGAAGCCATCACCCATGAACATCGAGGCCAGCAGGCCACCGGCGGCGATACCGGCCAATGGGCCGAGCCAGCGCGAGGCGCCGCTGGCAGCGGCAGGCGCACGGCCAGGCATTGCGGGGGTGGCTGCCGGAGTGGATGGGGCGGCCTGGCGGGTTTGATGGGTCGGTGCTGCGCCCGAGCTCTTGCCGCCGCCGAAGCGTTTGGCATTGGCGTCGAGGCTCATCGTCAGGCCAATGCACAGCGCTAGAGCGATGCTAAGAAAACGTTGCATAGTATGGGAATTCCCGTTTTGTGGATTGCACGCGCGTCATGGTGCACAGGTTGTAGGCTGCATGACCAGCACCATAATGTTTCCAGCTTTTGCTTGATTATGCCTTCATGCTTGACTCAAGCCTGTTGCACGATCAGCTAATACCTGGGGGCCGGTGGCTATGGGCGTCAGGCGGCAAGGGCCCAGAACGTCCATGAGGAAAAGAAGCCCGAGCCCATTGCGTTACCTTTGTCCAGAAACGCGACTTAGATGGCTTCCAGCTTGGCATAACCCAGCATCAGCCACTTGCTGCCTTCGGCGAAGTTGACTTGCACGCGTGCCTGCGCGCCGGAGCCTTCAAAGTTCAGGATCACGCCTTCGCCAAACACTGCATGCTGTACCCGCTGGCCGAGGTTGAAGGCGGTTTGCGGGATGTTAGCGCTACCGAACAGGCTGCTCGAATTCTGCTTCTGGCCAGAACCGAACGGGCGGCTGACGCTGTTGGACAAACGCACTTCCTGAATCAGCCCGGCCGGAATTTCACGTACGAAACGTGACACCTTGTTGTAGGTCTCGCTGCCGTACAGGCGGCGGGTTTCGGCGTAGGTCATGACCAGTTGCTGCATGGCCCGGGTAATGCCGACATAGGCCAGGCGGCGTTCCTCTTCGAGGCGCCCTGGCTCCTCCAGGCTCATCTTGTGCGGGAACAGGCCTTCTTCCATGCCCACCAGGAACACGTAAGGGAACTCCAGGCCCTTGGCGCTGTGCAGGGTCATCAACTGGATGCTGTCTTCATGCTCATCGGCCTGGGCCTCACCGGCTTCCAGCGAGGCATGGCCGAGGAATGCCGAGAGCGGCGAGAGGTCTTCGTCGTCTTCACTGGTTTCAAAGTTGCGCGCTGCGCTGACCAGTTCCTCAAGGTTTTCTACCCGTGCCTGGCCTTTCTCACCTTTCTCTTCCTGGTGATAGACGATCAGCCCTGATTGCTCGATCACTGTCTGGGTCATCAGGTGCAGCGGCATTTCCAGCACCTTCGCCGCCAGGTTTTCGATCAGTTCGATAAAGGCGCTCAGCGCGCTGGCTGCACGGCCCTTGAGGCCCTTGTTGGCGAGCAGCAGGGCCACGGCCTCCCACATCGAGACCTGGGCATGGCGGGCATGCTCGCGAATGGCTTCGACGGTTTTCTCACCGATGCCACGCGGCGGCACATTAATGACCCGCTCCAGTGCCGCGTCGTTGCCACGGCCCTCCAGCAGGCGCAAATAGGCCATGGCGTTCTTGATCTCGGCGCGCTCGAAGAAGCGTTGCCCCCCGTAGATTCGATAGGGGATGCGTTCGCGCAGCAGGGCCTCTTCGAGCACCCGCGACTGGGCGTTGGAGCGGTAAAGGATGGCGATATCGCTACGCGCCGCACCGGTCTTGATCACGCTTTCGATGGTTTCCACCACGTAGCGCGCTTCGTCGTGTTCGTTGAAGGCGGCGTAAAGGCTCAGTGGTTCGCCGTCGCCACCGTCGGTCCACAGCTCTTTGCCCAGGCGCCCGCTGTTGTTGGCGATCAGGGCGTTGGCGGCTTTGAGGATGCCGGCGGTGGAGCGGTAGTTCTGCTCCAGGCGGATCAACTCGGCGTCGGGGAAGTCGCTGGTGTACTGATGAATGTTCTCGATCTTGGCACCGCGCCAGCCATAAATGGACTGATCGTCGTCGCCGACCACCATCAAGCTGTCGCCACCCTTGGCCAGTAGCCGCAGCCAGGCATATTGCACGGCGTTGGTGTCCTGGAACTCATCCACCAGCAAGTGGCGGAAGCGGCGCTGGTAATGCTCCAGCAGACCGGGATGGTCGCGCCAGAGGTCCAGGGCGCGCAGCAGCAGTTCGGAGAAGTCGATGACGCCAGCGCGCTGGCAGGCGGCCTCATAGGCTTCATAAATGCTGCGCATGGTGCCCAGGAACAGGTCGCCGCTGGCTTGAATATGCTGTGGGCGCAGGCCTTCGTCTTTCTGGCCATTGATGAACCATTGCGCCTGGCGTGCAGGCCAGCGCTGTTCGTCCAGGCCCAACTCGCGGATTACGCGCTTGACCAGGCGTTGCTGATCGTCGCTGTCGAGAATCTGGAAATTCTGGTTCAGCCCGGCTTCTTGCCAGTGCGCCCGCAACAGGCGATGGGCCAGGCCGTGGAAGGTGCCCACCCACATGCCTGCCGGGTTGATACCCATCAGTTGCTCGATACGCTGGCGCATCTCGGCGGCAGCCTTGTTGGTGAAGGTCACCGACAGGATCGAGTGCGGTGAGGCCTGCTCGACCTGGATCAACCAGGCGATACGGTGCACCAGCACACGGGTTTTGCCGGAGCCGGCACCGGCCAGGACCAACTGACGGCCAACCGGGGCCGCTACGGCCTGACGTTGGGCATCGTTGAGGGAGTTCAACAGGAGAGAGAGATCATCGCGCATCCGGCCATTCTAGGGGGCAGGGGAGTCAGGGGCAAACCTGGCGTGGAAAATCCGTCGGGGTGACGATCCGCTGGTCATGGCGTGCAGGCCTTGGCCCGCGTGCTTGAGCGGTCGCCATGGTTATGGCGCGTGCATCAGGTTGGTGAATATTTATAACGCAGAGCAGTTTGGTAGTGGTCGATGCTTGTGTATGCTCCGTGCCACGTTTAAGGCTCACCATTACAAGAATACTGCCTATGACCTTCGGTTCAGGCTCTGCGAGCGTCCCTCAGGAAGCACGTCGGAGCATTCGAAAGCAATTTGCCACGCAACTGGCCGTCGAGCGCACCCGCTTGTTGTATCAGGGGTCACTGCTGCCAACGTTGTTCATGCTGCTCAATGGCCTGGTATGCGCCTGGTTGCTGTGGAGCCCGCCACGCTATTTTCAGATCAGTATCTGGATGGTCTGGCTGATGGCCCTGGTTGCCTTGCGAGTGATCCAGGTCGCGGCATTCGACGCGGCCATGCCAGAACGTCAGGCGCAACCGACCTGGTGGCGAATGTTCCTCCTGGGTTCGGCTTTCAGTGGCCTGACCCTGGCCAGCGCAGCGATCGCCCTGGTGCCTACGGATAATTTCGTACAGCAAGCCTGGGTCTTTGGCCTGCTTGGCGCGGCGACACTTTCGGCCAGCATTGCCTACGCTGTCAGCTTGCCCGCCTTCCTCAGCTTCACCTTGCCATGTTTGTTGCCGCCGATCCTCTACCTGTTCTGGAGTGGTGCCGACGAGCACCTGGGTTGGGGCTGGTTGGGCCTCATCCTGCTGGGGGCCTTGTTAGTGGTTGCCTGGCAGGTCAATCGCCTGATTGAGAACGGGTTGCTGCGCCGCTTTCAGAATCAGGCGCTGATTGAACACCTGCAGGCTGCACAGCATCGCAGTGAACAGCTCAACCAGGCCTTGGCCAGTGAAGTCGAGCGGCGACGGCTGATCGAAGACCAGTTGCGTCAGGCCCAGGTCGGCCTGGAGTCGCGGGTGGCGCAGCGCAGCCAGCAACTGGACGCCGCCAATCAGGCGTTGAGCAAGAGCGAGCAACGCCTGGCGTTGGCGCTGGACGCCAGTGAGCTGGGTTTATGGGACTGGAACCTGCAGAGCGATGAGGTTCACCACACCCAGCTTCGCGAGTTGTTTGGCCTTGATCCAGAGCAGGTCAAGGCGATGCTGGCTCACCTCAAGCCGCGCTTGCACCCCGACGACCTGCCGTCGCTCAAGCGCACGCTGGTCGAGCATTTGAAGGGGCGCACCGAGGATTACCGTATCGAGTACCGGGTTCGTCACAGCCAGGGCCATTGGTGCTGGGTCGAGGACCGTGGCCGGGCCGTCGAACGCGATGCCGACGGGCGTGTTGTGCGTATGCTGGGGACGCGGCGCGACATCAGCGCAAGCAAGGCTCAGGAAGAGCAGCAACGCTTGGCGGCCACAGTGTTCGAGGCTGCCAGCGAAGGTATTGCCATTCTCGACCCGGATTACGTGCTGCTGGCCGTCAATCAGGCATTCTGTCGAATCACCGGCTACGACCGAGAAGAGTTGCTGGCGCGCAACGTGCTGGAGTTGCCCTGCAGCCGTGACGCGCGGCGGCACCTGTCGGCGATTGACCAGGCCCTGGAGCAGCAGGGCGGGTGGCAGGGTGAGCTGGTTGAGGCGCGCAAGAGTGGCGAACTCTATCCCCAGTGGCTGCAACTCAATGGTGTGCGGGATGCACAGGGCAACATCAGCAGTATTGTTGGTTTCTTCAGTGATCTCTCCGCTCGGCGCGAGTCGGAAGAGCGTTTGCGCTACCTTGCGCATTACGACGAACTCACGGGCCTGGCCAACCGTGCGCTGTTCCGATTGCGTTTGCATGAAGCCGGGCAGCGCTTACCTTTGAGTGGCCGTAGCCTGGCCTTGCTGCATATCGACCTCGATCGCTTCAAGCTGTTGAACGAGAGCCTTGGGCATGAGATCGCAGATCAACTGCTGACCCAGATGGCCCGGCGTATCAGCAATGCGTTGCCTGAGGCCGATACCGTTGCGCGGCTTTCCGGTGACGAGTTTGCGGTGCTGTTTGATGGGTACACCAACCTGTCGAGCCTGGTGCGGGTTACGACACGCCTGCTCGACAAGCTGCGTGCACCGTTGCGGGTTGCGGGTCATGAGTTGGTGATCAGTGCATCGGTCGGAATCAGCCTGCTCTCCGATACCACTCGGGAGGTCAGTATGCTGGTCAGCCAAGCGAACATGGCGATGCAGCATGCCAAGCACCTGGGGGGCGACAACTTCCAGTTCTACACCGAAAGCCTGCAGGCCAGCACGTTGGAGCGTCTGCAACTGGAGAATCAGTTGCGCAGGGCGATCGAAGAACGCCAGCTGGAGGTCTACTACCAACCAAAACTGTGCCTGGCCACAGGGCGTCTGACAGCAGCCGAAGCCTTGGTGCGCTGGCATCATCCGCAATGGGGCATGGTACCGCCGAGCGAGTTTATCGGGTTGGCTGAGGAAACCGGGCTGATTGCGCCGATGGGTGAGTTCGTCTTGCGTCAGGCGTGTTGGCAAGCCTGCGAATGGCAGCGTCAGGGCTTGGCACCGATACGTGTCTCGGTAAACCTTTCGGTTCATCAGTTACGTCAGGGCAAGTTGGTCAGCCTGGTGCGTCAAGTGCTTGATGAGAGCGGGCTGGAGCCTCATCTGCTGGAGCTGGAGCTGACCGAAAGCCAGTTGCTTGACAGTGTCGAGCACATCATTGCGACGTTCCGTCAGTTGCATGAGTTGGGGGTGAAGCTGGCCATCGACGATTTTGGAACGGGTTACTCGTCCCTGAGTTACCTCAAGCGATTCCCGGTGGACTACGTCAAAATCGATCAAACCTTTGTTCGCGGCCTGACCGAAGGCAGTCAGGATGCAGCGATCACCCGAGCAATCATCGTCATGGCCCATAGCCTGGCGCTCAAGGTGGTGGCCGAGGGTGTTGAAACGCAGGAGCAGTTGGCTTTTCTACGTGAGCAGGGCTGCGATGAGGTACAGGGGTATCTGATCAGCCGGCCGGTGGCGGCGGCCAATCTGATGAGTTTGCTGTCGATGCCGCCTGTGTGGTGATGCAGTCGCGTGGCTGCATACCCTTCAAACAAAAAACCTGCCTGGCATTGCGGGTACCAGGCAGGCAAGGGGAGAAGCGTTCGCGCTCAGCCAAGCGCCGGGGTTCAGTATCGGATCAAACGAATCACTATCGGTATTACATAGTAGTCGCTCATTGGCGCGTGTCATGTGCTCAGTTGTGCCATTCCCGGCCTTGATGGGCCAGCAGGCTATGTGCCTGGTCGGGGCCGTTGGTGCCAGCGTGGTAGGGCCTGGGGGCCTGGAAGTATTCCTGCCAGCCGTTGAGGATCGGGTCAATCCAGGCCCAGGCGGCTTCGACTTCGTCACGGCGCATGAACAAGGTTGAATCGCCCTCCAGCACATCCAGCAGCAGCCGTTCGTAGGCTTCCCAGCGACGTGTCTGGCCGAACACCTGGGCCAGGTTCAGGTTCAGTTCCACAGGCTCCAGGCGCATGCCTTTGCCTGGGCTTTTGGTCATCATCTGCAGGCTGATGCGTTCGTCCGGCTGTAGCTGAATCAGCAACTGATTGGTTTGTGCGCCCTCGAACAGTTGGTGCGGTACCGGTTTGAACTGAATGACAATCTGCGATGACTTCTTCGCCATCCGTTTACCGGTACGCAGGTAGAACGGTACACCGGCCCAGCGCCAGTTGTTGATATAGGCCTCAACGGCGACGAAGGTCTCGGTATCGCTGTCGTTGTCGACATCTTTCTCGAAGTAATACGCCGGTACTTCCTGCCCGCCGATCTTGCCCGCGCTGTACTGGCCGCGCACGGTCCGATCCTGGACATCCTGGCCGGTGATCGGCTTGAGGGCCTTGAGGATCTTTACCTTCTCATCGCGCACGGCTTCGGCGTTGAATTGAGCCGGTGGCTCCATGGCTACCAGACAAAGCAGTTGCAGCAGATGGTTCTGCAGCATGTCGCGTGTCGCGCCAGCGCGGTCGTAGTAGGCCCCGCGGTTTTCGACGCCCAGGGTTTCGCACACACTGATCTGCACATGGTCGATCTGATTACTGCGCCATACCGGTTCCAGCAGGGCGTTGGCAAAACGCAGGGCCATGAGGTTCTGTACGGTCTCCTTGCCCAGGTAATGGTCGATCCGGAACACCTGCGACTCGTCGAGCACGGCGCCAATGGCACTGTTGATTGCCGTTGCCGATTCCAGCGAGTGGCCGATAGGCTTTTCCAGTACGACCCGCGCGTCGCTGTCAGCCAGCCCGGCAATCTGCATATGGCTGATGATCGGCACGAACAGGTCGGGTGCCGTGGCCAGGTAGTAGATCCGCGTCAGCCCGCCTGGTTCGCCGAGGAAGCGCGCCAGACGGCCGAAGTCGGCGCTCTGCGAGGCGTCCATGGGAAAGTAGTCGAGACGCGCCGAGAAACGCTTCCAGACCTCTTCATCGAAGTCATGGCGGGCAATCTGGGCCCGGCAGCGACGCTCGGCAAGCAAACGATAGTCGCTGCGCGGCAGATTTTTTCGAGCCAGCGCAACGATACGCACTTCAGGGTGCAGGCGTGCTTCGCGATACAGGTGGTAGAGCGCCGGAAGCAGCTTGTGCAGGGCCAGGTCACCGGTGCCGCCGAATACCATGATGTCGCAAGGGATAGTCAATACCACCACTCTCCTAGATCGTTTAGCTGGGCGGGTCGCTGGTCATGTAGTATAACTACAAGAAAGCTACAACCCGGTCAGTCGATCATAACCGAGTCCTGCCCTTGAATCTGTTGCAACACATCGCCCAGTCGCGCCATCTGCTACGTAAGTCGGAGCTCAAGGTTGCCGACCACGTGCTGCTCGACCCAGCAGCCGTCATGCATAGCTCCATGGCCGACCTTGCCCACAGCGTCGGCATCAGCGAGCCGACCATCGTGCGCTTTTGCCGCGCCATTGGTTGCTCCGGGTTCCAGGACCTCAAGCTCAAGCTTGCCCAGAGCCTGGCGGCCGGGGCCAGTTTTGGCCAGTTTGCGATCCATGAGGACGATTCGGTTGCCGACTACAGCCTGAAGATCTTCGACACCACCCTGCACACCCTGATGGAAGTGCGTGAGCACCTCGATGCCCAAGCGCTGCAGCGTGCCGTGACCGCCATGGCCCAGGCCCAGCGCGTCGAGTTCTACGGGTTTGGCGCCTCGGGCGCGGTGGCTGCCGATGCGCAGCACAAGTTCTTCCGTCTGCTGCTCAGCGCTGCTGCCTATTCCGACCCGCACATGCAGGCGATGTCGGCGGTCACCCTGAAACCGGGTGATGTGGCCATCTGCATTTCCCAGTCCGGGCGCTCCAAGGACCTGCTGATCACCGCCAACCTGGTGCGCGAGAGCGGGGCAACCCTGATTACCCTGTGCCCGAGCCAGACCCCGTTGGCTGAGCTGTCGAGTGTCAACCTGGCCATCGACGTTCATGAAGACACCGAGATCTATACCCCGTTGACCTCGCGGATCGCCCACCTGGTGGTGATCGACGTGCTGGCAATGGGCGTTGCCATGGCCCGTGGCCCGAGCCTGGTCAACCACCTCAAGAGCGTCAAACGCAGCTTGCGCAGCCTGCGCCTGTCACCCAAGTCGATCAAGGCCCTGGACGACTGACCGCCGCCGACTGTCCCCGTACGGTCGGCAAGGTTCATGGTTTTGTCATCGCCGCGCCGCCAAATCGTCACCGCCATTGCGCACCCTGAAACTCCCGTACTTGACCAGGGAGATTCGCAATGGCTCGTGAATTTGATCGTCCGTACCCGTCCAACGCCAAGGCCCGCAAGCAGCAGGAAAAGGATCAGCGCCGCATGGAGTATCGCCGTGCGATTGAAAGCTATTCCGAGCAGCGCCGCCTGTTGCAGGAAATTGCTGACTACCCCGAATTACAGGCCGTCAACCTCTGGCAGGTATCGGCGGCAGAGTCCCCGAGAAACGCTCAACAAGTGCGCTGATTTGCGCGCGTTCGCTGCGGATGTATGCAAGAAAGGCCAGGGCTACCGGCGACTGCCGCTTGGCCTTGGCCTGTACCACGCACCAGCTTCGGTACAGCGGTAGCTCTTCCACGGGCAGTTCGCGCAACACGCCAGTGGCCAGTTCCAGGTTCAGCGCATGACGCGTCAGCAGTGCGATCCCGAGCCCGGCAATGACGCACTCGCGTTGAGCGTCGGCAGACGCCACCTCCAGTGTCTGGGAGAAGTGTACGCGTTTGTCTTTGAAGTACTCTTCGCAGGCTTTGCGCGTGCCTGAGCCTTGCTCGCGAACCAGCAGCGTGTGGGGCTCCAGGTCTTGCAGGCGCAGGCGTTCGAGCTTGCAGAGCGGGTGGTCAGGTGGCGCCACGGCAACGATCGGGTTGTTCAGGAAGGGCATGAATTCCAGGCCCATGTCCTGCGGCACCATGGACATGATGATCAGGTCATCCCGGTTGTCCGAGAGGCGCCGAATCGCCTGGGCGCGGTTGACCACGGTAAGGGTCAGGTTGACCTCGGGATGAAGCTTCTTGAAGGCGGCAAACAGGTGCGGCACGAAGTACTTGGCGCTGGACTCCACCGCCAGTTTCAGTTGCCCCTGCAGAGAGCCTTGCATGTCCGAGAGCTGCATGTCGAAGCTCTCCAGGCGGCCGAAGATGTCTCGGCTGGCGCGCTGCAAAGCCTCAGCGGCTTCGGTGAGGTAGAGCTTCTTGCCCACGTACTCAAACAGCGGCTGGCCGACCAGTTCTTCGAGCTGGCGGATCTGTAGACTAACGGCGGGTTGCGTCAGCGACATCTCTTCGGCGGCTCGGCTGTAGGAGCGCAGATCGCAGACTTCGTTGAAGACTTTCAACTGCCGTAATGTCATACGCATCAATGACTTACGCATCTCTCATCCGGCTCCGGACAAACCTTGTTACGGCACTATAAGCTTTTGCTAATGCAAGGCCTAATAAATATTGATTTTTGTTTATTAAGCGACGGCGCTAGGGTACTTATGCGACTGGCCAGCAACGTATGGTCACGCGCCGACCGGTCTCGCCGGTTCGTCTGTTCCAATGGCTTGGGAATATTCCAGTGATAAAAAAAATCCTGATCGCCAACCGGGGTGAGATCGCAGTACGGATTGTCCGTGCTTGCGCCGAAATGGGCATTCGCTCGGTGGCGATCTATTCCGATGCCGACCGTCATGCACTGCACGTCAAGCGTGCAGACGAGGCTCACAGTATTGGTGCCGAACCCCTGGCCGGTTACCTGAACCCGCGCAAGCTGGTGAACCTGGCGGTAGAGACCGGCTGCGATGCCCTGCATCCTGGCTATGGTTTCCTGTCAGAGAACGCCGAACTTGCAGACATCTGCGCTGAACGTGGGATCAAGTTCATTGGTCCTGCGGCAGAGGTCATTCGCCGGATGGGCGACAAGACCGAAGCGCGGCGCAGCATGATCAAGGCCGGCGTACCCGTGACCCCGGGCACCGAAGGCAACGTCGCGGACATACACGAGGCGCTGCGCGAAGGTGATCGCATTGGCTACCCGGTCATGCTCAAGGCTACGTCGGGTGGCGGTGGTCGTGGTATTCGCCGCTGCAACAGCCGTGAAGAATTGGAACAGGCGTTCCCACGGGTGATTTCCGAAGCGACCAAGGCCTTTGGTTCGGCGGAAGTCTTCCTCGAAAAATGCATCGTCAACCCGAAACACATTGAGGCGCAAATCCTCGGTGACAGCTTCGGTAATGTGGTGCACCTGTTCGAGCGCGATTGCTCGATTCAGCGCCGCAACCAGAAGCTGATCGAAATCGCCCCCAGCCCTCAGCTGACCCCGGAACAGCGCGCCTACATCGGCGACCTGTCGGTACGTGCGGCCAAGGCGGTCGGTTATGAAAACGCCGGTACCGTGGAGTTCCTGCTCGCCGATGGCGAGGTGTACTTCATGGAGATGAACACCCGAGTGCAGGTGGAACACACCATCACCGAGGAAATCACCGGCATCGACATCGTACGTGAGCAGATTCGTATTGCGTCGGGCCTGCCGCTCTCGATCAAGCAGGAAGACATCCAGCACCGCGGCTTTGCCCTGCAGTTCCGGATTAACGCCGAAGACCCGAAGAACAACTTCCTGCCCAGCTTTGGCAAGATCACCCGTTACTACGCACCCGGTGGTCCTGGCGTGCGTACCGACACGGCGATCTACACCGGCTACACCATCCCGCCGTTCTACGATTCGATGTGCTTGAAACTGGTGGTTTGGGCCCTGACCTGGGAAGAAGCCATGGACCGCGGCCTGCGGGCGCTGGATGACATGCGCGTGCAAGGGGTAAAGACCACCGCCGCTTATTACCAGGAAATCCTGCGCAATCCGGAATTCCGCAGTGGCCAGTTCAATACCAGCTTCGTGGAAAGCCATCCGGAACTGACCAACTACTCGATCAAGCGCAAACCCGAAGAGCTGGCCCTGGCCATCGCTGCTGCCATTGCCGCCCACGCAGGCCTGTGAGGAATACGAAAAAATGTCCAAGAAAATTCATGTAACCGACACGATCCTGCGTGACGCCCACCAGTCCCTGCTGGCAACCCGCATGCGCACCGAAGACATGCTGCCCATCTGCGACAAGCTCGACAAAGTCGGCTACTGGTCGCTGGAAGTCTGGGGTGGCGCGACGTTTGACGCCTGCGTACGTTTCCTCAAGGAAGACCCGTGGGAGCGTCTGCGCAAGTTGCGTGCGGCACTGCCGAACACCCGCCTGCAAATGCTTCTGCGCGGGCAGAACCTGCTCGGCTACCGGCACTACAGCGATGACGTGGTCAAGGCGTTCGTGGCCAAGGCAGCTGTCAACGGCATCGACGTCTTCCGCATCTTTGATGCCATGAACGACGTGCGCAACCTGCGCGTTGCCATTGAGGCGGTCAAGGCCTCCGGCAAGCATGCCCAGGGCACCATTGCCTACACCACCAGCCCGGTACACACCATCGACGCGTTCGTGGCACAGGCCAAGCAGATGGAAGCCATGGGCTGCGACTCGATCGCGATCAAGGACATGGCCGGCCTGCTGACCCCGTATGCCACCGGTGAACTGGTCAAGGCATTGAAGGCCGAGCAGTCGCTGCCGGTGTTCATCCACTCCCACGACACCGCTGGCCTGGCCGCGATGTGCCAACTCAAGGCCATCGAAAACGGTGCCGACCATATCGACACCGCGATCTCCAGCTTCGCCTGGGGCACCAGCCACCCGGGTACCGAGTCGATGGTTGCCGCGCTCAAGGGCAGCGAATTCGACACCGGCCTGGACCTGGAGCTGCTGCAGGAAATCGGCCTGTACTTCTACGCCGTGCGCAAGAAGTATCACCAGTTCGAAAGCGAGTTCACCGCCGTTGACACCCGTGTGCAGGTCAACCAGGTACCAGGCGGGATGATTTCCAACCTGGCCAACCAGCTCAAGGAGCAGGGCGCGCTGCATCGCATGAACGAAGTGCTGGCCGAAATTCCGCGGGTGCGTGAAGACCTCGGCTTCCCACCGCTGGTTACGCCGACCTCGCAGATCGTCGGTACTCAAGCGTTCTTCAACGTCCTCGCGGGCGAGCGCTACAAGACCATCACCAACGAAGTGAAGCTGTACCTGCAAGGTGGTTATGGCAAGGCGCCGGGCGTGGTCAACGACCAACTGCGTCGTCAGGCGATTGGCAGCGAAGAAGTAATCGACGTGCGTCCGGCTGACCTGCTCAAGCCAGAGATGGCCAAGCTGCGTTCGGACATCGGCAACCTGGCCAAGTCTGAAGAAGATGTACTGACTTTCGCCATGTTCCCGGATATTGGCCGCAAGTTCCTCGAAGAGCGCGATGCCGGCACCCTGACCCCTGAAGTGCTGCTGCCGATTCCGGAAGCCGGTGCCGTGGGCTCCGCCGGTGGTGAAGGCGTCCCGACCGAGTTCGTCATTGATGTTCACGGTGAGACCTACCGCGTCGATATCACCGGTGTTGGCGTCAAGTCTGAAGGCAAGCGTCACTTCTACCTGTCCATCGACGGCATGCCGGAAGAAGTGGTGTTCGAGCCGCTCAACGAGTTCGTCGGCGGTGGCGGCAGCAAGCGCAAGCAGGCCAGCGAGCCAGGTCATGTCAGCACCACCATGCCGGGCAACATCGTCGATGTGCTGGTCAAGGAAGGCGACACGGTGAAAGCCGGCCAGGCCGTGCTGATCACCGAAGCGATGAAGATGGAGACCGAAGTGCAGTCGGCCATCGCCGGTAAAGTTGTCGCTATCCACGTGGCCAAGGGCGACCGGGTCAACCCGGGCGAGATCCTGATCGAGATCGAGGGCTGAAACAGCCCTCGGTAGTAAACGGTTAACCTCTGGGGGGCATATGCCCCCCTTTTTTTATGCGCGATTTGGCGATGCGGCGTCAGTGCCGATAGCCTTTGCCGTAGTGCCGCTCCAGGCGCACCTGGAGCAACTCCAGGGCAAACGACAGCAGCCAGTAGATGGCGGCTGCAGTGGTCAGCATTTCCAGGTAGCGGTAGCTGGAGCGGCCATAGGACTGCGCCAGAAACATCACTTCCCAGACCCCCATCACCGAAATCAGCGACGAATCCTTGAGCATGGAAATGAACTGGTTGGCGCTTGGCGGAATGATCGTACGCATGGCCTGGGGCAGGGTGATGTGCCAGAAAATTGCCCGTGGGCGCATCCCCAGGGCCATGGCCGCCTGCCGCTGGCCGGGCGCCACGCCAATGATACCGGCTCGGAAGATTTCACTCAGGTAGGCACCGTAGTTCAACGACAAGGCAATGATCCCGGCGCTGATCGCACCAGGTACAACGCCAATTTGCGGCAGGCCCAGGTAGATCAAGAGGATCTGGATCAGCAGCGGCGTGCCGCGAAAGAACGAGGTGTAGAAGCTGGCGATGCCCAAGGCGACAGCGCTGTTCGACAGGCGCGCCAGCGCCGCAGCGAAACCCAGTATCACCGAGCTGAGCATCGAGCACAGGCAAAGGAACAGGGTCAGTGCTGCGCCTTGCAGGAAACCATTCGGTGCCAGGTGCAGCCCGAGCAGGTTAGGCAGCTTGTCGAGGATGATCGAAAACTTCAGGTCGAAGCTCAGGAAGAACCCGACGAACATCACGAACAACGCTGCCCACGTCAGGTAAAGGCGCGTGCGAAAACCGAACAGGCGCTGGCCCAGCGTGCGCGTAGCCTGGCTGGGCGGTGGCTGATAGGCACTCATTTACTGATATCGGCGCCGATCCACTTCTGCGACAGGCGGCTCAGGGTGCCGTCCTGTTTCAGCTCGGCGAACACTTGCTGAACCTTGGCATTCCAGGCCGCATCACCTTTCTCGATGGCCACCGAGTTAGGTTCTTCATACAGCGCCTGGCCGGCCAGTTTGAAGCGCGCATCCTGATTCAGGCGCGGCTGGGCGGTGACCAGGTTGGTGAGGATCGCATCGAGGCGCACGCCGGCACCCAGGCCCAGGTCCTGAAAGGCCACGTTGTCGGTGTCATAGGGGGCGATCTGGACGTTCTCGAATGGGTAGTCCAGGGCCTTGTCTTCCGCGCCTTCAATGACGAGGTTCTTGTTCAGGTAGCTTTCGTAGCTGGAGGCGCTGGTCAGGCCGACTTTCAGGCCGCTGAGGTCTTTAGCGCCGTGAATACGGTCATCCTTGGCGTTGACCACGATGACGGCAGGCGAAGCGTAGTACTCCACCGGGAAGTCGAAGACCTGGGCGCGAGCCTTGCTCGGCGTCATCGAGCAGATGCAGATATCGTATCGACCGCTCCAGCGACCGGCGGCGATCACGTCCCAGGATGGGGTTTCCAGGCGCAGTTTGACACCGAGTTTTTCGGCTACGGCCTTCGCCACATCGACATCGAAGCCGTCCAGCTGGTTCTGCTCGTTGAGGAAAGAGAATGGCGGGTAGCTTTCCATCAGCACGCCGACCAGTTCCTTGCGTTCTTCCACGCGTTGCAGCGTTGCCCCCGCCAGGGCTTGGGTGGTCACACTCAGTGCCAGCAGGCTGGCGCCCAACAAGGTGGAAAAACGCATGGAAAATCACCTGAAAAAAGAGTTGTTAAATTGAATGTCCGGCGTATTAAATAGTTATAAGAAAAACTCTACTAGTAAGTTTTATTTATATTCATAGAAGTGGACGTTATATGGGTGAAAGTGCGGTGGTGATTCTCGATGGTGGCATGGGCCGTGAGCTGCAGCGCCGTGGCGCGTCCTTTCGGCAACCGGAATGGTCGGCGCTGGCCTTGAGCGAGGCCCCGGAGGCTGTGGTGGCCGTGCACGCGGCCTACATCGAAAGCGGGGCGCGGGTCATTACCAGCAACAGCTATGCCGTGGTGCCATTCCACATCGGCGAGGCCCGCTTTGCCGCTGAAGGGCGGGCCTTGGCCTCGACCGCCGGGCAACTGGCCCGCGCTGCTGCGGACGCCAGTGGCCAGCCGGTACGGGTTGCCGGTTCATTGCCACCCCTGTTCGGCTCGTACCGTCCCGACCTGTTCGATGCCGCTCGGGTCAGCGAAGTCCTGACGCCGTTGGTTGAAGGCCTGGCTGAGCATGTCGACCTGTGGTTGGCCGAGACCCAGAGCTCCATCGTCGAAGCGCGGGCCATTCGTGCCGGCCTGCCCAACGATGGCAAGCCGTTCTGGCTGTCCTTCACCCTGCAGGACGACGATGTCGATGACCTGCCACGTCTGCGCTCTGGCGAGCCCGTCAGTGAGGCTGCCGAAGTAGCCGCACAGCTGGGTGTGCAGACCTTGCTGTTCAACTGCAGCCAGCCGGAAGTCATCGGCGCGGCTATCGATGCCGCACGCGAAACCTTCGAGCGGTTGGGTGTACAGATTGCCATCGGCGCCTACGCCAATGCGTTCCCGCCGCAACCCAAGGACGCTACCGCCAACGATGGTCTGGACGAGCTACGCGAAGACCTTGATCCGCCGGGCTACCTGCACTGGGCCGAAAATTGGCGTCAGCGCGGTGCAAGCCACCTGGGTGGTTGCTGTGGCATTGGCCCGGAGCACATAGCCGTCCTGGCGCAACGCCTGCGCTGATCCTTCAGGCGGATTCGCGACACGCCTCCAGCGTTCTGAGCTGACCGTCAGGGCGCTGGTTTTCTGCCGCGAGCCAGCGCTCGAAACCGGCAGCGATGGCAGGCCATTCATCGTCGGTGATCGAGTACCAGGCCGTATCGCGGTTCTGTCCCTTGACCACCATATGCTTGCGAAACAGCCCTTCATAGTGGAAGCCGAAGCGTTCAGCCGCCCGTTTGGAACGGCTATTGGCGTCGTTGCACTTCCATTCCAGGCGGCGGTTTCCCAGCTCAAAGGCCAGCTTGCCCAGCAGGTAGATGGCTTCGCTACCTTTCGGCGTGCGCTGCATGGCGGCGCCGAAGGCGACATGGCCAATCTCGATACGACCGTGTGCTGGCACTATCGACATCAGGCTGAGAATGCCCTGGGCCTGGCCATTGTGCAGGTCAATGACGGTGTAGAACAACGGGTCACTGGTGGCGGCATTGCTGTCGAGCCAGTGGTCGAACGCTTCACGTTCTTCGAAAGGGCCGTAGGGCAGGTAGCTCCATAGCGCAGCGTCAGCATCGGGGCCATTGAACACTTCCCAGAGGTCGTCACGGTGCTGGCGCGGGTTGAGTTTCTCCAGGCGGATGAAACGCCCGGTCAACGGGGTGGCGGGTGGCAGTTTGGCGGGGTGCCAGTTCAGCAGAGTGTTCATGGGACGGCTCCTCGAATTACAACAGTTTGCGGAACTGAATGAAGCCCGGACGTTCGGCCAACTGCTCGTAGAGAGCGATGGCGGTGGTGTTGGTCTCGTGGGTCAGCCAGTGGACCTTGGCGCATCCCGCAGCGCTGGCAGTCGCGTAGACGAATTCGATCAACTGCCGACCAATGCCCAGGCCACGGTGCTCCTGAGTGACCAGCAGGTCTTGCAGGTAGCATGAGTTTTCCGTGGTCCAACAGGAACGATGATAGATCCAATGAACCATGCCCACGGCCTTGCCGTCGACCCAGGCCAGGGCTGCATTAATGGGTTCGGCGGGGTCGAGCATGCGTTGCCAGGTCACTGCGCTGACCTGCTCATCAATCTGGGTTTCGTAGAAACGCTGGTAGGCCTGCCACAGGGGCAGCCAGGCGCTATGGTCGTCGGCTTCGACCGGGCGGATCTGTACGGTGGGCATTTCAGGCTCCTTCAGGGTTGGCGCATCAGGGCGGCCAATTGGTTATCCAGTGGGTCTGGGCTCTCGCTCAGGCCTTTGCGTACGCCTTCAATGTCGGCGCTGTTGCGGTTCTGGCTGGTCTTGCGTTTGCCTTGCAAGCGCTCAATCGGCAGGGCGAAGCCGACAATCGCTTTGAGCATGCCGTTGATATAGTCGACGGGCGCGTCGTTGATCGACCAGGGCTGTGGGCGGCCACGCTCATGGCGCTCACTGAGGCTGTCGAGCAATGAGTGCAAGCGTTGCGGGTCGTCAAACACCTCGGCGCAGCCGTAGGCATGCACCGCCAGGTAATTCCAGGTGGGTACGGCTTTACCGTCCACGGCTTTGCTTGGGTAGAAGGTCGGGCTGACATAGGCGTCGGCTCCCGCGAAGATCAGCAGCGCTTCGCTGCCAGTGGCCAGGTCCTGCCACTGGGGGTTGGCTTTGGCCAGATGCCCGTAGAGTGTGCCGTTAGGGCCTTCGTCGCGTTTCAACAGCAACGGCAGGTGGCTCGCCTGCAAGCCCTGCTGGCCGTGTGTGACAAGAACGGCAAGGCGGGTCTGTTCGATTTGCTGGTGCAGGCTGTCGAGATCGGTGTCCCGGAACGCACTGGGTATATACATGGCGATAGTCCTTGGCGAATGCAGCCATCCTAGGCAGGCTATTGGCCTATGGTAAGAGCCATTCACTAACGATTTTATAGGTCCAATACCGTGCGCGAGCAGCCCCTGTCATTGCCCTTTGATCCAACGGGTATCGTACTTGATCGGCGTCTGGGGTTGAGTCGCCAGTTGTATCAAGTCTTGCGTGCCAGAGTGCTGGATGGGCGACTGGGCAGCGGTACACGTTTGCCGGCCAGTCGCGATCTGGCCAAGGCATTGGCGCTGTCGCGCAACAGTGTGGTGCGTGCCTATGACCAGCTTTACGCCGAAGGTTTTATTGAAAGCCGGGTAGGGGACGGCACCTATGTTGCTCAGTTGCCAAAACTATCCACAAATATATCCACAGGGTTATCCCGGGGTTTTTCCACAGCCTTATCCACAAAATCGCCAGAAAGCACTGAGCATCTAACCAGTAGAGTTATCCACACTGGGACTTTGAGTCGGCTTGAAAAGCATCATTTGCCAGCACCGAAAAGCGGGCCACCGAGGGCATTCCGGGTTGGTGCGCCCGCTTTCGATCTATTCCCCTTCGAGACGTGGGCCAAGCTACAAGCGGGTTTCTGGCGTAAGCCCGATCCGGCCTTGCTCGGTTACGGTGATCCGGCAGGTGAGCCGATTTTGCGCGAACTGATTGCGACCTACCTGCGTCGTTCTCGGGGACTTTCCTGCAGCGCTGAACAAATTGTGATCACCAGTGGCGCACAGCAGGCGATCAGCCTTTGTGCACAGTTGTTGCTGGAGCCTGGCGATGGGGTGGCTGTGGAAAACCCTGGGTACCGGGCTGCCGGGCATGCGTTCGCGCTTGCCGGGGCACGGGTGTTCGGTGTTGCGGTAGATAACGAAGGGATGGATTGCGCAGCCTTGTCGGCACTGCCCCAGTGCCGCCTGAGCTACGTGACGCCTTCACACCAGTACCCTACGGGCGTCACCATGAGCCTGGCCCGGCGTCTGGAACTGCTGGCCTGGGCTGAACGCAGCGATGGCTGGATTGTCGAGGACGATTATGACGGTGAATACCGCTACAGCGGTGCGCCCCTGGCGCCCTTGGCGGCCTTGGACCCACATGGCCGTGTGCTGTATGTCGGTACCTTCGGCAAGATCGCCTTTCCGGCCCTGCGCATGGGTTATCTGGTCGTACCGCCGCCATTGGTCGAGGCATTTTCCCGCTGTCGGGCACTGGCGGTGCGGCATTCGGAAATCGGTAATCAGGTGGTGATGGCGCAGTTCATGGCACAAGGGCATTTTCAGCGGCATATCCGTCGTATGCGCCGGGCAGCGTTGAGTCGGCGCAATGTGCTCAAGGCGGGGTGGCCTGTGGATATCCCTGGCTGCGGGGCAATGCCTGAGGTGGCGGCGGGCCTGCATGTCAAAGTCGATGTGGACAGCCTGGCACGCGAACGTGAACTGATCGCCCGCGCGGAGGCCGTCGGGGTTGAACTGAATCCACTGAGCGATTACTGGCTGGAGGACTCAAGCACCCCTGTGGATAAACGCGCCGGCCTGGTACTGGGCTTTGCTGCGGTGCCTGAAGCCGCGATCGCCGATGCCTTGGCACGCCTGCGGCGTGCCTGGCGTCGCTGATCAGGTGCCGGACTTGATCTTGGTCCAGGCCCGGGTACGTGCCCGTTCCGCATCGCGAGGCAGTGGCTTCAGTGCATAAAGTTTCGCCATGGCCTCTTCGGTCGGGTACAGGTTCGGGTTGTTACGGATGGCTGGATTGACCCGTTCTGTAGCGTCCTTGTTTGGGTTCGGGTAGCCGACGAAGTCGCTGATCGGTGCAACGACCTCTGGTTGCAACAAGTAGTTGATGAAAGCGTGCGCATCTTCGGGGTTGGCCGCACCTTTGGGGATGGCCAGCATGTCGAACCAGATCGGTGCGCCTTCCTTCGGCAAGCGCATGTCCACGATTACACCGTTCTTCGCTTCCCTGGCGCGGTTGGCTGCCTGAGAGAAGCTACCCGAGTAGCCGACGGCTACGCAGATGTCTCCATTGGCGATATCGGCCATGTATTTAGAAGAATGGAAGTAGGTAATGTATGGACGAATCTTCAGCATCAGATCCTCGGCTTTCTTGTAGTCGGCCGGCGCGCTACTGTTCGGTTCCAGTCCCAGGTATTGCAGCGCCAGTGGAAGGATCTCTGACGGTGAATCAAGCAGCGCGACACCACACTGCTTGAGTTTGGCGATGTTCTCTTCTTTGAAGATCAAGTCCCAGCTGTCCACCGGGGCGTTGTCGCCGAGCACTGCCTTGACCTTGGCCGGATTGAAACCGATTAGCACGGTGCCGTACATATAGGGCACGGCGAATTGGTTGCCGGGGTCGTTGGCCTCGATCAATTTCATCAGTTTTGGGTCCAGATGCTCCCAATTCGGCAACTTGCTGCGATCCAGCGGTTGGAACACCCCTGCTTCGATCTGCTTGGCCAGGAACACGTTGGACGGTACCACCACGTCGTAACCGGAGTTACCGGTCAGCAGTTTGGCCTCCAACGCTTCGTTGGTGTCGAAAATGTCGTAGATCAGCTTGCTCTCGGTTGTCTTGCGGAAGCCGTCCAAGGTTTGCGGGGTGATGTAGTCGAACCAGTTGTACACCCGTAGCGTGCGTTGCTCGGCGGCTTGAAGGCTGCTGGCGAGTAGTGTGCTGCAGAGCAGTGGGGTGAGTAGGCGTTTGAGTCGAATCATGGGTGTACCTCCTGCAGAGCGCGTTCGAAACCTTCCAGCACGTTCACCGCGTTGATACCGATTTCCGCTACGGCATACCCGCCCTCCATGACGAACAGCGTCGGTATGCCCAAGCGCGCGATACGCTCGCCCATGCGCAAGTAATCGGGGCTGTCCAGCTTGAACTGTGAGATCGGATCGTCCTTGAAGGTGTCGACGCCCAATGAAATCACCAGCACCTGCGCAGCATGGGCCTCGATCCGCTGGCAGGCCATTTCCAGTGCTGCGCTCCAGGTCGCCCAGTCGCTCCCGGCTGGCAGCGGATAGTTGACGTTATAGCCAACACCTTCGCCGTCGCCCTCCTCGTCGGCATAGCCGAGGAAGAAGGGGAACTCTGCCTGTGGATGGCCGTGGATCGAAGCAAAGAACACGTCGCTGCGCGAGTAGAAGATTTCCTGAGTGCCGTTGCCGTGGTGGTAGTCCACGTCAAGGATCGCCACGCGCTCATGGCCCTGGTCCAAGAACGCCTGAGCGGCAATCGCAGCGTTGTTCAGGTAGCAGTAACCGCCCATTACATCGCTCGCTGCGTGGTGTCCTGGCGGTCGGCATAGGGCAAAGGCACTGTGCGCGCCGGCCTGGATAGCCGCTTGCGCAGTCAGGGCAACCTGAGCTGCACTGTAGGCAGCCTGCCAGGTGCCTGCAGTGATCGGTGCGCCGGCGTCAAAGCTGTAATAGCCCAACTCGCCCAAAAGGCCGCGTGGTTTGACCTGTCGCAATGTGCGAGCGGGCCAGGTGAAAGGCAGCAGGTCTCCCGTATGACCCATATCGCTCCAACGCTGCCAGGCATGCTCAAAAAAGGCGAGATAGTCGGGTGTATGCACCCGTAGTATCGGTTCTCGGCCGAAGTCTTGTGGTGCCTGTACTGGGCCTATTTCGCGTACTTTTATGCGCTCCAGCACATGATCAGCGCGTGAAGGCATTTCAAAGCAGGGCATCAGTTGTCCGTCGATCAGCTCGCAGCGGCCGTGGTGGAGGCGGTGGTCATCAGAATAGATCGTCAGCATTTATTGTTCTCCGCGTTGACTGGCGTGGCCCATTGTTGATGGGTACGTTGCCTGTGGAGAACGTCGAATACGGCCAAAAGGGGATCTATATGGCCAGCCTGACTGTCCGCATTTCGCCCTTTATACGGCTATTCAGATGCGGAAATGACTTGGTGCCACGCCACTCCAGCGCAAGAAAGCGTGGCGAAAACTGGCGGTCTCGCTGAAACCGAGCAGTTCGGCAATGCGATGGATCGGCATCTGGTCTTCGCTCAGTAGTTGTTTGGCCCGTTCAAAGCGCAATTCATCAAGCAACTGTTGGTAGCTGCTGCCCAGTTCTTGCAGGTGGCGGCGCAAGGTGCGTGAAGAGCAGTTCATCTGGCGGGCCAGGCCCTCAAGGCCGGGCGGTGCATCGAGCTGTTGCAGTAGCAACTGGCGAATTCGGCCGAGCCAGGCCTGACGCCCGGTAAACTCCAGGTTCTGCTGCCGACAGCGTTCGGCCATGGCCCTGTGAGTAACGGCATCCGCCAGTGGCAGGGGGTGAGCCAGCCAGTCAGCGCAGAAGGCAAAGGCATTATCGATGGCGTCGAAATGCAATGGGCAGGAAAACGTCTGGCGGTAACGCTCATGGTAGTCGGGTTGCGGATAGGCGAATCGCGCACCGAGCAACGGCAATGGGCAGCCTAACAGGTCGTCGCAAATCACTTTCAGCGATCCTATGCACAACTCGGCATTGAACGCCGCCAGTTGGGGTTGTTCGCGGTAGTCACTGGCGCTGAGCCATATTTTGTCGCCGTCTTCGATCAGGCGCAGATGAAAAAGTGTTCCCAGCAGCGCGGGGTAGCGCAGGGCCAATCGTAAAGCGTCACCTAGGGTGGCACTGGAAAGCAGTGCATAACCGAGCATGCCGTAGGACGAGACATGCATGCGCGGCCCAAGTTCCAGGCCGATTTCACGACGTAGGGCAACGGCGTTGGCACACACCAGCATCTCCTGGCGGGTGGTGATGCGCGGGTCTGAGCGCTTTAGGTCGGTCAGGCTGATACCGCTGCCGACAAGTAATTTCTCGCTGCACAGGCCTTCGCTCTGAAAGGCGTTCAGCATGAGCGACACAGCATTGAGGGTGGTCAGGTGCGAGTGCAGCATGTTTGAGATCCGACAAAGGGCTGCCTGAAACTTAGCAATTTATGTGCCTTCAAGGCGCCTTTGCCAGCAAGGTCTATTTTTCCTGACGATGCACTCAACGCAGTTCCCCGCACACATCGAGTTCAACCAGGCGACGTACTTCGTCCACCGGCAGCCCCGCGCCCAGCAAGGCCTGCAATTTACCGAAGGCTGCTTCGCGGGTCATGCCGCCGCCAGACACTACGCCCACTTCACGCAGTCGACTGCCGGCCTCATAGACATTCAGGTCGACACCGCCCTCGTGACACTGTGTGATTGCCACCACCACAATGCCGCGGGTCTGGGCGAGCTTCAGGCTGGCAAGAAACTCGACGTCATCGCAGGGGCCCGTGCCGCTACCGAAGCATTCCAGGATGACGGCTTGAACACCACTGTCGAGTACCGCCAGCAGTGGCTGGGCAGCAAAACCGGGCACCAGTGGCAGCACCGCAACCTGGGCGGTTTGCTTGGCGTGACGGTAGTCCAGTTCGGCGGGTAGCGATGCAGCCTTGGCTGCACCACCGAAGCGCTTCAGTGTGGCAAAGGGATGGCGGCCATAACTGCGGACCTTGGCGCAGCGGGTCGGCGTAAGCAGCTCGCCGTGGAAGTACAGTTGCACGCCCGATACGTGCCCGGCGGCCAGTGTCTGCAAAGCGCCAACGATATTTTCTTCGGCATCGCTGTCGGGGGCGCCGGCTGGCAGCATCGAGCCGGTAAACAGCAGCGGTGCCGGCAACCCCAGCAACTGGAAACTCATGGCGGCCGCG
This sequence comes from Pseudomonas sp. FFUP_PS_473, assembly GCF_002858665.1. Lineage (NCBI taxonomy): Bacteria > Pseudomonadati > Pseudomonadota > Gammaproteobacteria > Pseudomonadales > Pseudomonadaceae > Pseudomonas > Pseudomonas sp. FFUP_PS_473. The sequence goes on along the minus strand of NZ_PJQQ01000015.1, from coordinate 77,794 downwards.
CTGTAGGCCAGGGTGTCGGTACCGTGTAGCACCAGCACGGCATCGCAGCCTTGGTTGTCGACCGCGTCGATAACGGCTTCGCGCAGGCGCTGCCAGTATTGCGGGGTCATGTTGGCGCTGTCGATCAGCGGCAGCAGTTCGCGAAACTGCCAATGGGGCAACGCCAGGCCCGTCAGTTGTTCGCGCATCCGTTGTTCAAAGCCTGAGGCCGGCGTCAGGCCGTGGGCGCTGGTCTGCATGCCGATGGTGCCGCCGGTGTAGAGCACCATGATATTGCGAGCGGGATGCGCGGTAACGGGGTTCATTCGCCTGTCTCCGTGGTCAGTCTTGTTAGAAGCAGATCACAGTACGCCATCGTCGTGAGCCTTGTCTGCGTCAGCAGGGTAAAAGCTGTAGATGAAATCGCAGGCAAAAAAAAGGGCCTGGAGCATTCGGCTCCAGGCCCTCAAAAGGTGAGAGGTGTCTAGTCCCTCGACCTGGTGAGCGGTTTGCATGAGGTACTGAGGGTTAAGCCTTCAGCGGTACCAGACGCGGTGCAATCATGTTTTCCGGGCGCAGGATGTCGTCGAGCATGGCGTCGTCGAGCAAGCCTTCTTCGCGCACCAGTTCCAGTACGCCGCGGCCGCTTTCCAGCGCAATACGGGCGATACGGGTGGCGTTTTCGTAGCCGATGTACGGGTTCAGGGCAGTGACCAGGCCGATCGAGTGCTCGACCAGTTCACGGCAGCGCTGCTCGTTGGCAGTGATGTCGACGATGCAGTGCTCGCGCAGCATGTCCATGGCGCGTTGCAGCAGGCGGATCGAATCGAAGATCTTGTAGGCGATCAGCGGTTCCATCACGTTCAGCTGCAGTTGGCCGCCTTCGGCTGCAATGGTCAGGGCCAGATCATTACCGATGATGGCGAAGGCCACCTGGTTGACGGCTTCCGGGATCACCGGGTTGACCTTGCCTGGCATGATCGAGCTGCCCGGCTGGCGTGCTGGCAGGTTGATTTCGTTGATGCCGGTGCGCGGGCCGCTGGACAGCAGACGCAGGTCATTACAGATCTTCGACAGCTTGACCGCAGTGCGCTTGAGCATGCCGGAGAACAAGACGAATGCGCCCATGTCCGAGGTGGCTTCGATCAGGTCGGCAGCCGGTACCAGCGGTTGGCCGCTGATTTCTGCCAGGCGCTGTACGGCCAGGTGCTGGTAGCCTGGGTCGGCGTTGATGCCGGTACCGATGGCGGTACCGCCCAGGTTGACTTCCGTCAGGACTTCCGGTGCCAGGGTGCGCAGGCGGTTGAGGTCTTCGGTCAGGGTGGTGGCAAAGGCACGGAATTCCTGGCCGAGGGTCATCGGTACCGCGTCCTGCAGCTGGGTACGGCCCATTTTCAGTACGTGGTTGAACTCTTCACCCTTGGCAGCGAAGGCCTGGATCAGGCTGTCGAGGCTGGCCAGCAGGGCATCGTGACCAAGCAGCAGGCCCAGACGGATTGCGGTCGGGTAGGCGTCGTTGGTCGACTGCGCCATGTTCACATCGTTGTTCGGGTGCAGGTACTTGTACTCACCCTTTTGATGGCCCATGGCCTCAAGTGCGATGTTGGCGATGACTTCGTTGGCGTTCATGTTGGTCGAAGTGCCAGCACCGCCCTGGATCATGTCCACCACGAACTGTTCGTGGTAGTCGCCGCGGATCAGACGGGCGCAAGCCTCGCTGATGGCAGCGTGCTTGGTATCGTTCAGGTGACCCAGCTCGCGGTTGGCGTCAGCAGCAGCCTGTTTGACCATGGCCAGGGCCACAACCAACTTAGGGTAGTGCGACAGCGGTACGCCGGAGAGGTGGAAGTTGTTGGCAGCACGCAGGGTCTGGATGCCGTAGTAGGCATCAGCAGGGACTTCGAGGGTGCCAAGCAGGTCTTTTTCAACACGGAACGATGCAGCAGCGGACATGATAGATATCATCTCGAGTTTGGCCCGGCACATGCCGGAATGGCGCCAATCCTAGGTCTGCGGGAGTTTTGCGGCCAATGCTGTTGCACGCTAACCTATGCACAAACGGCATAATGGTCGATGTGACGCCAACAGCTATTCGAGCGTGTGCCATTTTGGTGCATGCCTGGAGACCCTTGATGAACCTTGAAAGTAAATGGCTGGAAGACTTCAGTGCGCTGGCCGCTACCCGGAGCTTTTCGCAAGCGGCCGAGCGCCGTTTCGTGACCCAGCCGGCCTTCAGCCGGCGTATTCGCAGCCTGGAGGCGGCGTTGGGTCTGACCCTGGTCAACCGTTCGCGTACACCCATTGAGTTGACGGCTGCTGGCCAGTTGTTTCTGGTGACGGCGCGTACTGTGGTCGATCAGTTGGGCGAGGTACTGCGCCATTTGCATCACCTCGAAGGTGGGCAGGGCGAGGTCATTCAGGTGTCCGCGGCGCACTCTCTGGCACTGGGCTTTTTCCCGCGCTGGATCGCCCAATTACGCAACGATGGGCTCAATATCGCGACACGTTTGGTTGCAACTAACGTTGGCGATGCGGTGCATGCCTTGCGTGAAGGGGGTTGCGATCTGATGTTGGCGTTCTATGACCCGGATGCCGCGCTGCAGATGGATGCGGAAATCTTCCCGTCGCTGCACTTGGGGCATACCGAGATGCTCCCAGTCTGCGCGGCAGACGCGGACGGCAAACCGCTGTTCGACCTCGAAGGCGAGGGCAGTGTGCCGTTGTTGGCGTACAGCGCCGGGGCATTCCTCGGGCGCTCGGTGAACCTGTTGTTGCGTCAGCGCAACCTGCGCTTCACCACAGTCTACGAGACGGCCATGGCCGACAGCCTCAAGAGCATGGCGCTGGAGGGGCTCGGTATCGCCTGGGTGCCACGGCTGTCGGCAAGGGCTGAGTTGGAACGGGGGGAACTGGTGATTTGTGGTGGCAGCCAGTGGCACGTGCCACTGGAGATCCGCGTGTATCGCTGCGCGCTGGTGCGCAAGGCCAATGTTCGATTGCTCTGGCGCAAGCTGGAGCAGGCTGCGGCAAGCTGATGTCTTTGCGGGCTTCCTACACCGTTTAGCTGCAAGCGCTACACGATGAAGGGGGGATGGCTGAATGCCGGGCGTTGGCATGACTTGTAGGTTATGTCGACGGCTTCTTCACGCCGCGCCTGTCATTAGGACGGGCGCACTCTTCTGAAAGGATTTCGGAATGCTCTATAAAAAATACGATCTTTACGAAAAGTACGGGGACTTTGACAAGTACGAGAAAAAGCCCGTGTTCATCTACCTGTTCTGCCACGATGATCTCGATGAAGGCTATCGACCGATCATCTACCGCGACTATCTGAAGGACTTGATGTATGAGCTGGAGCAGGTATTCCAGCGTGAAATCATTGTCGAGCTTCACTACGCCATCCCAGGTGTGACCGACTTCAGTTACAAGACCGAACTGGGCAGGGAGCGGTCGAGTCTCGATGAGTTCGCCTCGCGCGGAGCAACGTTTGCCCAAGAGAACGATCTGTCCTACCGCCACAACTATCGTTATGGGCTCATCACCCAGGACGGGATCTCCAGCAGCGTGCATGGCATGGCCCAGGTTGGCGGGAATTTTTTCCTGGCGTCCGTTCAGGGTTACCAGCATATCGCCCATGAACTGGGCCATACATTCAACGCTTCGCATGAGCATGCGGAAGTGACGTTTGGCATCCCGCCAACACAAACCTACATGCATGAAGCCAACAATCCGCTCTATGCGAAGGACTACAGATTCTCTGACGTCAATCGCAGCCGTATGGCCGATTTTCTCGCATCGGTAGAGTAATACCGGGTACAAAAGCAATGCGCCCTTGCTGCACTGACTAATGGTCGGCAAGGGGGCTTTCTTCTGGCTGCTTTACGGTATACTGCGCGGCCCTTGGCCGGTCCCACCTGCCAATGAATTCGCATAACAAGCCACGCCGGTCGTCCCGCGTGGCTTGTTGTTTTTTGACGCGCCTGAAGGCGCCCAAGAGAAGAGGCTCGACGATGAGTGCACTGGTTGGCGTGATCATGGGCTCCAAGTCCGATTGGTCCACCCTTAGCCACACCGCCGATATGCTGGAAAAACTCGGCATTCCCTACGAAGTGAAGGTGGTCTCCGCCCATCGCACGCCGGACCTGCTGTTCCAGTATGCCGAAGAAGCTGAGGGCCGTGGCATCGAGGTGATCATCGCCGGTGCAGGGGGCGCAGCCCACCTGCCGGGCATGTGCGCTGCCAAGACTCACCTGCCGGTTTTGGGTGTGCCTGTGCAGTCCTCGATGCTCTCGGGTGTCGACTCGTTGCTGTCGATCGTGCAGATGCCCGCCGGTATTCCGGTGGCAACCCTGGCTATCGGCAAGGCCGGTGCGATCAATGCCGCGTTGCTTTCAGCGAGCATCCTGGGGGCCAAGCACCCTCAGTTCCACGCCGTGCTGAAGCAGTTCCGCGCCGAGCAGACAGACAGCGTTCTGGACAATCCAGATCCACGCCAGGCCTGAGGTCACGAGCATGAAAATCGGTGTAATCGGTGGCGGCCAGTTGGGCCGCATGTTGGCCCTGGCAGGCACTCCGCTGGGCATGAAATTCGCTTTCCTTGACCCTGCACCGGACGCCTGTGCTGCGTCGTTGGGCGAGCACCTGCGCGCCGATTACGGTGACCAGGACCACTTGCGCCAATTGGCCGACGAAGTCGATCTGGTAACGTTCGAGTTCGAAAGCGTGCCAGCCGAAACCGTCGCCTTTCTGTCGCAGTTCGTACCGGTTTACCCAAGCGCCGAATCCCTGCGTATTGCGCGTGATCGCTGGTTCGAGAAGAGCATGTTCAAGGACCTGGGTATTCCAACCCCGTCCTTCGCCGATATCCAGTCGCAAGCTGACCTAGACGCCGCGGTGGCCAGCATCGGCCTGCCTGCAGTGCTGAAAACCCGTACCTTGGGTTATGACGGAAAAGGCCAGAAAGTACTGCGAACTGCAGCCGATGTAGTGGGTACTTTCGCCGAGCTGGGTAGCGTGCCGTGCCTGTTGGAAGGCTTTGTGCCATTTACTGGCGAAGTCTCGTTGATCGCCGTGCGCGCCCGTGACGGTGAAACCCGTTTCTACCCGCTGGTCCACAACACTCACGAGAGCGGCATCCTGCGCTTGTCGGTTGCCAGCAGCGAGCATCCACTGCAGGCGTTGGCGCAAGACTACGCCGGGCGTGTGCTGAAGCACCTCGACTACGTGGGTGTGCTGGCGTTCGAGTTCTTCGAGGTGGATGGCGGCCTGAAAGCCAACGAAATCGCGCCGCGGGTTCACAACTCCGGGCACTGGACCATCGAAGGCGCCGAGTGCAGCCAGTTCGAGAACCACCTGCGCGCCGTTGCGGGCCTGCCGCTGGGTTCGACCGACAAGGTCGGCGAAAGCGCCATGCTCAACTTCATCGGCGAAGTGCCGGCGGTGGAGCAGGTCATCGCTATCGACGACTGCCATCTGCATCACTACGGCAAAGCCTTCAAGGCCGGGCGCAAGGTTGGCCACGCCACCCTGCGTTGTGCCGACAAGGCCACGCTCGAGCAGAAAATCCAGCAGGTTGAAGCATTGATTTCCGCTTGAGCGGAACCTTCCTGCTCCCGCGTCCCTCTGATGGCAGGATGCCAAAGCGCTGACTAGGCTTTGGCCAATGCACGCACTTCAGAGGGATCGCCATGGGCATCATTGGAACTATCTTCATCGGCCTGGTCGTGGGTCTGCTGGCACGCTTCCTCAAGCCAGGCGACGACAACATGGGCTGGATCATGACGATTGTGCTCGGCATCTGTGGATCCGTGGCTGCCACCTATGGTGGCCAGGCCTTGGGGATCTACCATGCTGGCGAGGGGGCAGGTTTTTTCGGCGCGCTGGTCGGTGCGATTGTGCTGTTGCTGATCTTCGGTTTCATCAAAAAGAACTGACGTCAGGCTAGAATGCTCGGCAACTTACGTTCCCCTTGTTGCCGAGTTTTTCATGCGCCGTATTTTCCTGTGTGCTCTCCTGTTTTGCAGTGGCCTGGCCCATGCCGAGTTGCCGGAAACCGACTGGTTGGAGCTGATGCCCAAGTCGGACCAGAAGGCGCTTGAGGAAATGCCCGAAATTGACCACAACTCTCCCGAAGCCAATGGCACGTTCAGCAACAAGGGCGGCTTGAAGCAAAGCAAGGGCCTGCCAGCGGTGATGTACTCGAGCAAGACCGTTGCGTCCATGAACGGCAAGCACATCCGCCTGGGTGGCTATCCGGTACCTCTGGAAACCGATGCCAAAGGCAAAAGCACCTTGTTTTTCCTGGTGCCCTACCCAGGTGCCTGCATTCATGTGCCGCCACCGCCACCGAACCAGCTGGTACTGGTGCGTTACCCCAAAGGCTTGAAACTGGACGATATCTACACGCCGTTATGGGTTACAGGCACGTTGACGGTCGAGAAGGTCAGCAACGACCTGGCGGATGCAGCCTATGCGCTGGACGCCGGGCAGGTACGGGTGGTGACGGACGCTGACTTTTGATGGCGTTGGCAAGCCAACGCCCACAGTAGTCCGGGTTTAGAGCGGCTCGCTGCCGATACTCAGGCTCAAGGTGTGACGGGCGCCTGGTGCCAGTTGCACGAGATCGTCCCAGACATTCGCCGTCTCGATGCACAGCATGCGCTGCCAGCCATCGTTGGCCATGTCGATCAGTTCGGCGGCGCGGTCGGTCCAGGGGTTCCAGATGACGGCCGAGCGCGAGCCACTGCTGCGCAACAGGATGCGACGGTTCCAGGCCGGGTCGACAATGCTCAGTTGCTCAGGTGCCTGTAGGTAGATGCGGTCGGTTTCCCCGGCAAAACCCAGGTCGCCCTGTTGGTTGCGCTGCTCCCAGTTGGCCAGCGTTTCGATGTAGTTCAGCCCGGCCACGCCTTCGACCCGAACCTGGCGTACATCACTGACCGCGAAGTAGCTGTGCAGCGCCTGGCTGATGGTGACGGGGTCGCTACCCAGGTTTTCGCTGCACAAGGTCAGGTTGAGTTGCTCGCCCATGACGATGCTCAGGTTCAACGCGACGGTATGCGGCCAGCCGGGCAGGTGGCCCAGGGCTTGCGGCAGGGTGAAGTCGATACGCAGCTCGGTGCTGCTGCTGTCGATGCCCAACAGTTGCCAGTCGCGCTCGCGTGCCAGGCCGTGGGCGGGCGCTTCACTGGCCTGGTACATGGCCTGCACGCTTTGCGGGTTGCGCGCCAGGTTGCCAAACCAGGGCCAGCATACCGGCACGCCTGCGCGTACCGACTTGCCCTGCTTGAACAGGGCCTGGTCGCTCAACCACAGCAGCGGCGGCTCGCCAACCCGTTGGTAGCTCAGCACCTGGGCACCCTGCTGGGCGATCAGTAGCTCAGCGCTGTCGCTGGTGATGCGCCAGCAGTTGAGCTCGCCGTGTTTTTCCGACTCTACCTTGGGTGTGGACATGCGTCTGATCTCGTTCGGTTGCCGTAAGGTCGTTGACCTCTCGTCTACCGCCGAGTGTACCGCGCCAGCCGCTCAGCGACGAGGTGGAACCGAGCGGGTGCGACCGCTGCCGTCGATGGCAACGAAGACGAACACCGCTTCGGTGACCTTGCGCCATTCGCTGGACAGCGGATCATCGCTCCACACTTCGACCATCATCTGGATCGAGCTGCGGCCGATCTCCAGGGTCTGGGTATAGAAGGACAGTTGTGCGCCGACGGCGACAGGCACCAGGAAGGCCATGCGATCAATTGCGACGGTAGCCACGCGGCCTCCTGCAACACGGCTGGCCATGGCCGTGCCGGCGAGGTCCATCTGGGCGACTAGCCAGCCGCCATAGATATCGCCGAAACCGTTGGTTTCACGTGGCAATGCAGTGATTTGCAGGGCCAGGTCGCCTTGCGGGATAGGATCTTCTTGTTCGAGTTCAATCATGCCGGGGTAGCCTCTGACCCGTGACGCTTCATTGGTTAGCGCAGTGTGGACGCCTCGACAAACGATTCAGCATACGCACGCTACGCTGCGTTCGCTTTAGCCAGGCGGCGAAAGGAAACTCTGCGAAACCGACTAAGTATATTCAGCGGCGCTTTCGCACAACATCCTCCATAAGGCGTAGCCTTTTCCTGCATGGGGCCAGTATATAGAGCCTCGCGTGCAGCGACGACCATACGGTCACCATTATCTGTCGTGAATGTGTACATCCTGTACGTTTTCAAGCAAATTGCCTCGGATCCAACATTTTTCCCTGGCTGCAACCAGCGCTGTTGCCGCTTTAACCATCAATAAGAGACGCGTCGATGACCTCCGTGCCCACCAGTATCGCGCAGCCCTCGCGGCCGCTGACTCGCAGTGACTACAAGACCTTGTCGCTTTCCGCCCTGGGTGGTGCGCTGGAGTTCTACGACTTCATTATCTTTGTGTTCTTCGCCAAAGTGGTCGGCCACTTGTTCTTCCCCGCCGACATGCCTGAATGGCTGCGCCTGATGCAGACCTTCGGCATCTTTGCTGCCGGCTACCTGGCACGCCCACTGGGCGGTATCGTCATGGCACACTTCGGTGACCTGTTGGGGCGCAAGAAGATGTTCACCCTGAGCATCTTCATGATGTCTGTGCCGACACTGATCATGGGCTTGCTCCCGACCTACGCGCAGATTGGCATGTGGGCGCCGATCCTGCTGTTGTTGATGCGGGTGATCCAGGGCGCGGCCATCGGTGGCGAAGTCCCAGGCGCCTGGGTGTTCGTCTCCGAGCATGTCCCGGCACGCAATACCGGTTATGCCTGCGGCACCCTCACGGCGGGGCTGACCTCCGGCATTCTGCTCGGCTCGCTGGTGGCTACCCTCATTAGCAGCCTCTACAGTGAGCAGGAACTGTCTGACTACGCTTGGCGGATTCCGTTCCTGCTGGGGGGTGTGTTTGGTCTGTTTTCGGTCTATCTGCGTCGCTGGTTGCACGAAACCCCGGTGTTCGCCGAGATGAAGGCGCGCCAGGCGTTGGCCGAAGAAGTGCCGCTGCGTGCGGTGCTGCGTGATCACCGCAGTGCCATCATCCTGTCGATGTTGCTGACCTGGCTGCTGTCGGCGGGCATCATCGTGGTGATCCTGATGACCCCGACCGTGCTGGAGACGGTCTACGGTATTCCCATGACCGTTGCGCTGCAGGCCAATAGCCTGGCCATTGTCCTGCTCAGCTTCGGCTGTGTCGCCGCCGGCATGCTCGCTGATCGCTTCGGTGCCGGGCGGGTGTTCGTGGTGGGCAGCCTGTGCCTGCTGGCCAGCTCATGGGCGTTTTATCACAGCCTGGCGACCCATCCCGAGTGGCTGTTTCCGATGTATGCACTGACCGGGTTGTGCGTCGGCATCGTCGGTGCAGTGCCTTATGTGATGGTACGGGCGTTTCCGCCCGTGGTGCGGTTCAGTGGCCTGTCCTTCTCCTACAACCTGGCGTACGCCATTTTTGGTGGCCTGACGCCGATGGTCGTGACCTATCTGCTCAAGCTCAGCCCCATGGGCCCGTCCTATTACGTGGCCGGTATTTGCACCATTGGTCTGCTGGTGGGTTGCTATTTACTGGCAACGAAGCGCTGAAAGCGCTCTAGCCCAGCAGTCGTTACATTTTGAAAAGGCCTTCCTGCCTGAGTGGTGATGGCCATTCATCTAATTGTCATATTCACTTCATAGAGTGGTCATATGCCCTGCAGATACTGGGGCCCGATTCATCTCAACCCCAATTCCTGCTAGGAGCAAGGCATGAAACTGAAGCGTTTGATGGCGGCCCTGACGTTTGCCGCCGCTGGCGTTGCCACCGCTAATGCGGTTGCCGCTGTTGACCCTGCTATTCCGACTTACGTCAAAACCACTGGCGTGTCGGGCAACCTCTCCAGCGTCGGTTCCGATACCCTGGCCAACCTGATGACCCTGTGGGCTGAAGCCTACAAAAAAGAATACCCGAACGTGAACATTCAGATTCAGGCTGCCGGTTCCTCCACCGCACCGCCTGCACTGACTGAAGGCACCGCTAACCTGGGCCCGATGAGCCGCAAGATGAAGGACGTCGAGCTGCAGGCGTTCGAGCAGAAGTATGGCTACAAGCCAACCGCAATCCCGGTTGCTGTTGATGCCCTGGCGGTCTTCGTGCACAAGGACAACCCGATCAAGGGTCTGACTATGGCTCAGGTCGATGCGATCTTCTCGTCGACTCGCCTGTGCGGTGGCAAGAACGATGTCAAAACCTGGGGTGACCTGGGTGTGACCGGCGACCTGGCCAACAAGCCGGTTCAGTTGTTCGGTCGTAACTCGGTGTCCGGCACCTACGGCTACTTCAAGGAAGAAGCCCTGTGCAAAGGCGACTTCAAGCCTAACGTCAACGAACAGCCAGGCTCGGCTTCGGTCGTGCAGTCGATCAGCAGCTCGCTGAACGGCATCGGTTACTCGGGCATCGGCTACAAAACCGCCAGCGTCAAGACTGTAGCCCTGGCCAAGAAAGAAGGCGGCGAGTTCGTTGAAGACAACGAAAGCAACGCCCTGAACGGCACCTACCCGCTGTCGCGCTTCCTCTACGTTTACGTCAACAAGGCCCCGAACAAGCCTCTGGCTCCGCTGGACGCCGAGTTCATCAAGCTGGTCCTGTCGCAAGCTGGCCAGCAGGTCGTAGTGAAAGATGGTTACATCCCGCTGCCGAAGAAAGTGGTCGACAAGGCCATGGCGGATCTCGGTCTGTCGCACAACGGTAACTAAGTGAGACCCCGGTGAGGGCTGGCCTACGGCTAGCCCTCCCACCCATTCCCGGTCCGAAGCCAGAACTCCTGAGCGGCGGGCTTTTTTGCGTCAATGCACTGTCATGTTTTTGTAATACGGGACCGCTAGGGTGTGCGCATGAATGATCTGGCCAACTCCACCATGACCCAAAATTCTCCCCCCGTGCGGATTGATTTCAATGCGCCCGAGTTGCAACGCAAGCGCAAGATGCGTGCGTTCAAGGATCGCCTGACCCGCTGGTATGTACTGGTAGGCGGGCTTGCCGTGCTGGCGGCGATCACCCTGATCTTTTTCTATCTGGCTTATGTCGTGCTGCCACTGTTTCAGGGCGCCGAGCTGACCAGTAAGAAAGCCATGGAGCCGACCTGGCTGCAGCAGGATGCCGGCAAACCGCTGATGATTGCTCTTGAGGAGCAAAACCTCGTCGGTATGCGTGTGTCCGATAAGGGCCAGGCGCTGTTCTTCGACACCAAGACCGGTGCTGAAATCAACCGCGTCGACCTGCCCGTGCCGGCCGGCACCCAGGTGACTTCGATCAGTACCGACCAGCCGGGTAGCTCGCTGATCGTGCTGGGCTTGTCCAACGGTCAGGCCGTGGTATTCCACCACGCCTACAAGATCACCTATCCGGACAACAAGAAGACCATCACCCCTGGCATCGACTTCCCGTATGGCCAAGAGCCGTTCGTGCTCGACGAGCAGGGCCGCGCACTTGAGCACGTCAGCGTCAACGTCAACGGCGAGACCATAACGGTGGCAGGCTCGCACGGCTCGCAACTGCTGGTGACCCAGCTGACTCGCGAAGAGAACATGATGACCGGTGAGGTCACCAGCGAGCAGAACCGCATCGACCTGCCGCAGATGACCGAGCCGGTGAAGGCGATCTTCATCGACCCGCGTCAGCAATGGTTGTATGTGGTTAACGGTCGCGCCCAGGCCGATGTGTTCAGCCTGCGCGACAAGAGTCTTAATGGTCGCTACAAGCTGCTCGACGATGGCCAGGCCGAGATCACTGCCAGTGCCCAACTGGTCGGCGGTATATCGCTGGTCTTCGGTGACTCCAAGGGTGGCCTGAGCCAGTGGTTCATGGCCCGCGATCCGGATGGCGAGCAGCGCTTCAAGCTGATTCGTAGCTTCCAGATGGGCACTGCACCCGTAGTCCAGATAGACGCCGAAGATCGCCGCAAAGGCTTCATCGCCCTGGACAGCTCGGGCAAGCTCGGCGTGTTCCACAGCACCGCGCACCGCACCCTGCTGGTCGAGCCTGCTGCCGAGGGCGCAGGCATCCTCGCCCTGTCGCCGCGGGCCAACCGCATCTTCATCGAAGAAGGCGGCAAGCTGCTGCCCTTGAGCCTGAAGAACCCGCACCCGGAAGTATCCTGGAGCGCGCTGTGGAGCAAGGTCTGGTACGAGAACTACGACGAGCCCAAGTACGTCTGGCAGTCGACTGCTTCGAACACCGACTTCGAGCCTAAGTTGAGCCTTTCGCCACTGACCTTCGGTACCCTCAAGGCCGCGTTCTATGCGATGATCCTGGCGGCACCCTTGGCTATTGCCGCAGCGATTTACACCGCCTACTTCATGGCCCCAGGCATGCGCCGCAAGGTCAAGCCGGTGATTGAGCTGATGGAAGCGATGCCGACGGTGATCCTCGGCTTCTTCGCCGGCCTGTTCCTCGCACCGTACCTTGAAGGCCACCTGCCGGGTGTGTTCAGCCTCTTCCTGCTGATGCCGATCGGCATCCTGCTGGCCGGCTTCGCCTGGAGCCGCCTGCCGGAATCGCTGCGCCTGCGTGTGCCAGATGGCTGGGAAGCAGCGATCCTCATCCCGGTGATCCTGTTCACCGGCTGGTTCGCCCTGTACATGAGTCCGTTCATCGAAACCTGGTGGTTCGGCGGCGACATGCGCCTTTGGATCAGCAACGACCTGGGCATCACCTACGACCAGCGCAACGCCCTGGTAGTTGGTATCGCCATGGGCTTCGCGGTGATCCCGAACATCTACTCGATTGCCGAAGACGCCGTGTTCAGCGTGCCACGCAGCCTGACCCTGGGTTCCTTGGCGCTGGGCGCCACGCCGTGGCAGACCCTGACCCGTGTGGTCATCCTGACCGCCAGCCCGGGGATCTTCTCGGCGCTGATGATCGGTATGGGCCGTGCGGTCGGTGAAACCATGATCGTGCTGATGGCCACGGGTAACACCCCGGTCATGGAACTGAACCTGTTTGAAGGTATGCGCACCCTGGCGGCCAACGTCGCGGTGGAGATGCCGGAATCGGAAGTCGGTGGCAGCCATTACCGCGTGCTGTTCCTCGCCGCGCTGGTACTGCTGATGTTCACCTTCGTGATGAACACCTTGGCCGAGCTGATTCGCCAGCGTCTGCGCAAGAAATACTCGTCGCTTTGATAGGAAGGTAGAGATCCGTGAAAAAGGATTCCCTCAAAAGCTGGTTCAAGAGCGGCGCCCCTGGCGTCTGGATCAGCGGTGGCGCGGTCGCCATTGCGGTGATCATGACCGTGGGCCTGCTGGCGGTGATCGCCGTGCGTGGCCTAGGCCACTTCTGGCCGGCCGACCTGATCCAGGCCACCTATAAGGTACCGGGCCAGGCTGATCATGTGGTCATCGGTGAAGTGGTACAGAAGGAAGAGGTGCCGCTGGCGCGTTTGAAGGGCGCCGGTCTGCCGGTGCCGGACAACGGCCCGGAGTTCATGACCCGCGAGCTGATCAAGGTCGGTAATCGCGACCTCAATGGCAGCGACTTCACCTGGGTGGTCGGTGACTGGCTGGTGGATCAAACCACCCCCGCCGAACTGATCGCTCTGGAACGCCGCGAGTGGGGCAACTTCTACGGCTACCTGGTCAGCGTCAAGGAAAACGGCAAGGTTGTCGCCGAAGGTCAAGCGGCCTGGGGCGAGCTGCAAGCGCGCCTCAAGCGTGCCAGCAAACTGGCCGGCGACCTGCAGACCCTTGAGAAGAAAGACATCGGTGCGATCAACCATGGCCTGGAGCGCCTGCGCCTTCACAGCCGTAAACTTGAGCTTGACGGCAAGCTGGACGCCGCTGCTCAGGCGGACATGGACGCCGAGCGCGCCGAGCTGGACAGCCGCTACAAGGCCGTTGAGGACCGCTTGGGCGCGCTGCATCGCGAGTTCAGCCGCGACAGTCTGGTTGCCCGTGATGGTAATGGTCGCGAAGTAGAGATCAACCTGGACAAGGTGGTGCATGCCTATCAGCCAAACGGCATGGGTACCTTTACCAAGCTGGGCACCTACTTCGCAAAGGTCTGGGAGTTTTTGAGCGACGACCCGCGTGAAGCCAACACTGAGGGCGGTATCTTCCCGGCCATCTTCGGTACCGTGATGATGACCCTGATCATGGCCGTGATCGTCACGCCGTTCGGCGTACTGGCGGCGGTGTACCTGCGTGAATATGCACGTCAGGGCCCGGTCACGCGCTTGATCCGTATTGCGGTGAACAACCTTGCGGGTGTTCCGGCCATCGTTTACGGCGTGTTCGGCCTGGGCTTCTTCGTCTACGTGCTGGGCGGCTCGCTCGATCGGCTGTTTTTCCCCGAAGCGCTGCCGGCGCCTACCCTGGGTACTCCAGGCCTGCTGTGGGCCTCGCTGACCCTGGCCCTGCTGGCCGTGCCGGTGGTGATCGTGGCTACCGAAGAAGGCCTGGCGCGTATCCCGCGTACCGTGCGTGAGGGCTCGTTGGCCCTCGGTGCGACCAAGGCCGAAACGCTGTGGAAAATCGTTCTGCCAATGGCCAGCCCGGCGATGATGACCGGCATGATCCTGGCCGTTGCGCGTGCCGCCGGTGAGGTGGCACCGCTGATGCTGGTAGGTGTGGTGAAACTGGCGCCGTCGTTGCCAGTGGACGGTAACTACCCGTACCTGCACCTGGACCAGAAGATCATGCACCTGGGCTTCCACATCTATGACGTGGGCTTCCAGAGCCCGAACGTCGAGGCCGCGCGGCCGCTGGTGTACGCCACCGCCCTGTTGCTGGTGCTGGTGATCGCCACCCTCAACCTTTCGGCGGTGTGGATCCGTAACCACCTGCGCGAGAAGTACAAGGCGCTGGACAGCTGATCGACAGCCCCCTGAATTGCAAGTGCCGCCCGGTCACCGGGCGGTTCGATGAAACGAAATTGATAGCGTATGGAGTCTAACCATGCAGCATGAATCCCACGCCCACGGCATCGATATGTCGGCCCTGGGTCGCGACAAGCAGAGCCTGCGCCTGGCGGAAGAAACCGTGGCCATCGAAGTGCCGGGTTTGAGCCTGTACTACGGCGAGAAGCAGGCACTGTTTGACGTCAGCATGAATATTCCCAAGCAGCGCGTTACTGCCTTCATCGGCCCGTCCGGTTGCGGCAAGTCGACCCTGCTGCGAACCTTCAACCGGATGAACGATCTGGTCGATGGTTGCCGTGTCGAAGGCGCGATCAACCTGTATGGCAACAACATCTACCGCAAGGGCGAGGATGTCGCCGAGCTGCGTCGTCGCGTCGGCATGGTGTTCCAGAAGCCGAACCCGTTCCCCAAGACTATCTATGAGAACGTGGTCTACGGCCTGCGTATTCAGGGTATCAACAAGAAGCGTATGCTCGACGAAGCCGTTGAGTGGGCGCTCAAGGGCGCGGCGCTGTGGGATGAGGTCAAGGATCGCCTGCATGAGTCGGCACTGGGTTTGTCCGGTGGTCAGCAGCAGCGTCTGGTGATTGCCCGTACCATCGCCGTTGAGCCGGAAGTCTTGCTGCTCGACGAACCGTGTTCGGCACTCGACCCGATCTCCACGCTGAAGGTCGAAGAGCTGATCTACGAACTGAAATCCAAGTACACCATCGTGATCGTCACCCACAACATGCAACAGGCTGCACGGGTATCGGACTACACCGCGTTCATGTACATGGGCAAATTGGTCGAGTTTGGTGATACCGACACCCTGTTCACCAACCCGGCGAAGAAACAGACCGAAGACTACATCACCGGTCGCTATGGCTAGGGCTCAGCGCCTGAACGCCGCCTGACCGTATTCACCGGATGCCCCAAGGATTCTCCATGATCGATAAAGACAGCCTTACCCATCACATCTCCCAGCAGTTCAACGCCGAGCTTGAAGAAGTGCGCAGCCACCTCCTGGCGATGGGTGGCCTGGTCGAGAAACAGGTCAACGACGCGGTGACCGCGCTGATCGAGGCCGACTCGGGCCTTGCCCAGCAGGTGCGTGAGGTGGACGAGCAGATCAACCAGATGGAACGCAACATCGACGAAGAGTGCGTACGCATTCTGGCCCGTCGACAGCCGGCTGCCTCCGACCTGCGTTTGATCATCAGCATTTCCAAGTCGGTGATCGACCTGGAGCGCATTGGTGACGAATCGACCAAGATCGCCCGTCGTGCCATCCAGCTGTGCGAAGAGGGCGAGTCGCCACGCGGTTATGTAGAAGTACGTCACATTGGCGACCAAGTGCGTAACATGGTTCGTGATGCGCTGGACGCTTTCGCCCGCTTCGACGCTGACCTGGCGTTGTCGGTGGCCCAGTACGACAAGACCATCGACCGTGAGTACAAAACGGCGCTGCGCGAGCTGGTGACCTACATGATGGAAGACCCGCGTTCTATTTCGCGGGTATTGAGCGTGATCTGGGCGTTGCGCTCGCTCGAGCGTATCGGTGACCACGCACGCAACATCGCCGAGCTGGTGATTTATCTGGTGCGCGGCACCGACGTTCGCCATCTGGGCTTGGCAAGGATGAAAGAAGAGGTTCAGGGCGGCGCCGAAAAGGCTAATGTTCCCGGCAAATCGGACGATAAGTAAGACTGCCCCGAGAATGAACGCCCGGCCTTGGCCGGGCGTTTTCGTTTGCGGTCGAGCAAGTGAGGTGGCACCCCGCGAACGCAAGAGAGTCCCGGCGTGACCCGTTTTTGGCAGATGGCCATCAGTCAGCGTTATGCTAGCCGGGGTTGAAAAGGAGTGGCGATGAGTAAAGTCAGTGTTTTGGTGGTGGATGATGCGCCCTTCATCCGCGATCTGGTAAAGAAATGCCTGCGCAATGCCTTCCCCGGCATCGTGACCGAAGATGCGGTCAACGGTCGCAAGGCTCAGGCAATCTTGTCCCGTGAGGCCTTTGACCTGGTGCTGTGCGACTGGGAAATGCCGGAAATGTCGGGTATTGAGCTGCTGACCTGGTGTCGCCAGCAGGAGTCGATGAAGGCGTTGCCCTTCATCATGGTGACCAGCCGTGGCGATAAAGAAAACGTTGTCCAGGCTATCCAGGCTGGCGTTTCGGACTTTATCGGCAAGCCGTTCACGAACGAGCAGTTGCTGACCAAGGTCAAGAAAGCCTTGTCCAAGGTGGGCAAGCTCGACGCACTGCTGTCCAGCGCGCCGACCCGCGCCAACTCCGCGTTTGCCAATGATTCGTTGAGCGCCCTGACCGGCGGCAAGGCCGAAACCGTCAAGCCGACGGCTGCACCCGCGGTTGCCCCAGCCAAGCCGCTGATCAATGCACCCACGCCACAGGCCAAGGCGGCAGCTCCGGCCGGTCGTGGTCAAGGCCAACTGCGCTTGCCAAGTGGTACTCAGCCCTGTGTGATCAAGGCCCTGAGCCTCAAGGAAGCCCTGATTGTGGTGCGCCGCAGTGAGACACTGCCGCAAGTGCTGGAAGGCGCGGTGCTCGACCTTGAGCAGGGTGAAAGTGCTGAAACCGCACGCTTGAACGGCTACCTGCATGCGGTAGCGGCCTTGGAGCCAAGGCCGGACAGCGACTGGTTGCAGATTACGTTCCGTTTCGTCGACCAGGACGCGCAGAAGCTCGACTACGTTTCGCGGCTGATTGCCCGGGGTACGGCGCAGAAGCACTTCACCCCCGGCGCCTGATCCGCCTCGTCGACGCCTGTAGGGCCTGCTGCATGCCCTACAGGTCAGTTCTACCAGGCCATCCTGCGGGTTACCCTGCCGGTAACCCGTAGTGCGGTCAGTCGAGCTTGAGAACCTTGGCCAGCACGATCTTCGGCCCTTTCATCTTTTTGATGATGATTCGCAGGCCTTCGACTTCCAGCACTTCTTCCTCTTCCGGTACCCGCTTGAGGGTCTCATAGACCAACCCGGCGAGCGTTTCGGCTTCGATGTGGTCCAGGTCAACGCCAAGCAGGCGTTCAACCTTGAACAACGGCGTATCGCCCCGCACCAGCAGTTTGCCCGGTTGGTAGGCGAGAATGCCGCGTTCGGCCTTGCGGTGCTCGTCCTGAATATCGCCGACCAGCACTTCCAGTACGTCTTCCATGGTCAGGTAGCCGATGACCTTGCCGTCGGCTTCCTCGACCAGGGCGAAGTGCGCGCCGCCCTGGCGGAACTGCTCCAGCAGTTGCGACAGCGGCATATGCCGGGAAACGCGCTCCAGTGGTCGGGTCAGCTCGGCCAGGTTGAAGGACTCCGGAATATGATCCAGGTCGGCCAGTTCCAGCAGCAGGTCCTTGATATGCAGCAGGCCGATAAATTCACCACGCTCCGCGTCATAGACCGGGTAGCGGCTGAACTTGTGTCGGCGGAACATCGCCAGGATGTCCTTGAGGGGGGCGTTGGCTTCCAGGCTGACCATGTCTTCCCGGGAGTTTGCCCAGTCGACGACTTCCAGCTCACCCATCTCCACTGCCGAGGCCAATACGCGCATGCCTTGGTCGCTTGGGTCTTGCCCACGGCTTGAGTGCAGGATCAGCTTGAGTTCTTCTCGGCTGTAGTGGTGCTCATGGTGTGGCCCAGGCTCGCCTTGGCCAGCGATCCGCAGGATGGCGTTGGCACTGGCGTTGAGCAGGTAGATCGCCGGGTACATCGTCCAGTAGAACAGGTACAGCGGCACGGCTGTCCACAGCGACAACAGCTCAGGCTTGCGAATGGCCCAGGATTTTGGCGCCAGCTCACCGACCACGATGTGCAGGTAGGAAATGACAAAGAAGGCGCTGAAGAACGAGACCGCCTTGATCACTTCTGGCGACTGTACGCCAACGGCGCCCAGCAGGGGTTCGAGCAGGTGAGCGAAAGCCGGCTCACCGACCCAGCCCAGGCCTAGCGAGGCGAGGGTGATGCCGAGTTGGCAGGCCGACAGGTAGGCGTCCAGCTGGCTGTGTACGGTGCGTAGGATGTGCCCGCGCCAGCCATTCTTATCGGCGATGGCCTCGACCCGGGTCGAGCGCAGCTTGACCATGGCGAACTCGGCGGCAACGAAGAAGCCGTTGAGCAGAACCAGTAGCAGCGCGAAGAGAATCATGCCGAAATCGGCGAAAAGTGAAGCGAGGCTAAAACCAGCGGAAGGGTCCATGATGGATTTTTAAGGGGTCCGTCTTTTGAAGAAATAGAGAGATGCTGCGCCGACTTCTGTCGGCGCAAGTGGGCCAATGTAGCGGCTGAAGGCGCAAATGCCTAGTGGCGCGCGTTCAGGAGGCGTTTCGCAGGGCCAGTTGTGTGGCCGCAAAATGGCAGGTAAAGGTGCTGCCGTGGCCCAGGACGCTGCTGATCTCCAGGCGACCACGATGGCGCAGCAGCACATGCTTGACGATTGCCAGGCCCAGGCCGGTGCCGCCGGTATTGGAGGCACGGCTGGAGTCGACCCGGTAGAAGCGCTCAGTCAGGCGCGGCAGATGCTTGGGGTCGATGCCGATCCCGGAGTCCTGCACGCTCAGGTGCGCACCCTGGCTATCGCTCCACCAGCGGATGCGGATCTGGCCGCCATCCGGGGTGTATTTCACGGCGTTGAAGATCAGGTTGGAAAAGGCGCTGCGCAGTTCTGCTTCGCTGCCTTTGAGGTACACGTCGCCTTCGGTTTCCAGCGTGATGTTCTGGTTGCGTTGCCCGGACAAGGCTTTGGCGTCACCTTTGATCGACTGCAGCAGGGCATTGATCGCCACCGGCTGGTTGTCCGAGGGGTAGTCGGTGGCTTCCAGCTTGGCGAGCAGCAGCAGGTCGTTGAGCAGGGTTTGCATCCGCCCACCTTGCTGCTGCATCTGTTGCAGCGCCCGTACCCAGCGCGGGTTGACGTCTTCGACGTTGTCCAGCAGGGTTTCCAGATAACCGGCGATTACCGTCAGCGGCGTGCGCAGTTCGTGGGACACGTTGGCGACGAAGTCCTTGCGCATCTGTTCAAGCTGATGAATGCGTGTGACATCGCGCACGAGCATCAAATGCTCGTTGTTGCCGTAGCGGGTGATGTGCAGTTGCACGCGCAGGCGGTCATTGATCGGCGAGGGTATTTCCAAGGGTTCAAGGTAGTTCTCCTGTTCGAAGTACTCCTTGAAGCGAGGATGGCGAACCAGGTTGGTGACCGGCTGGCCGCTGTCCTGTGGGGTCTTGAGGCCCAGCAGGGTTTCTGCGGCACGGTTCCACCACTCCAGGTTACCGTCGCTGTCGAGCATGATCACCGCATCCTTCAGTGCGGCGGTCGACTCCTGAACGCGGTCGATGACCGCTTGCAGGCGTCCGCGAACGCGCTGATCGCGACGTTGCAGGTGATAGATGCTATCGAAAACCTCGCCCCACAGGCCGTAGCCATCGGGCGGCGCTTCGTCGACCTGATGCAGCCGCAGCCATTCGTGCAGGCGCAGGAGTTGCTTTAAGGTCCAGCCCAGATAGAGCCCCAGGCCCAGCGCCAGGCTCCATCCATAATAGCCGCTGACAAGGCCTGCCAGCAGGCAGACCGTGATCAACAGCAACATGTGGCGAATCAGTGTGCCATGCCAGTTCTGGTTCAATTAGCGGAACATCCTTTCCAGAGGCAGCTGCGCGCTGCAAGCCGATGCGCGCGTCGACGCTTCAGCTTTTAGTCGAAAAACGGTAGCCGGTGCCACGAACGGTTTGTACCAGATTCTCGTAGGCTTCACCCAGCGCTTTGCGCAGGCGACGAATATGCACATCGACGGTGCGCTCTTCAACGTAGACGTTTCCGCCCCAGACCTGATCAAGCAGCTGACCACGGGTGTAGGCGCGCTCCTGGTGGGTCATGAAGAACTGCAGCAAGCGGTATTCGGTCGGGCCCATTTCGGCAGGTTTGCCATCGATGGTTACGCGGTGGCTGATCGGATCGAGCAGCAACCCACCCACTTCGATGGGCGCTTCGCCGTCACTTGGGCCGGCGCGGCGCAACACGGCTTTGAGGCGTGCCACCAGCTCTCGTGGCGAGAACGGCTTGGTGATGTAGTCGTCAGCGCCGACTTCCAACCCCTGGATCTTGTTGTCTTCCTCACCCTTGGCGGTGAGCATGATGATCGGGATGTCGCCGGTCAGTTCATCGCGCTTCAAGCGTCGGGCCAGTTCGATGCCCGAGGTGCCAGGCAGCATCCAGTCGAGCAGGATCAGGTCGGGCTTGCGGTCGACGATGATGGCATGCGCCTGCTGCGAATTTTCTGCTTCCAGGCAGTCATAGCCGGCCATTTCCAATGCAACGGCGATCATCTCGCGAATCGGCGCTTCGTCGTCGACGATTAGAATGTTTCTGCCAACCATGCTTTAACCTCTTACCATTCAGGTGTCTTGGCCCGCATTAGATAACGGAATTATTGCAGTCGTGTGACAGGTCGTGGGCGCTTGCAGCAACATTCTGTTACTGGGCTAGGCTTAAAGGTCTCACTCCCGAGAACAGAAGGTGGATCCAATGACACGACATACGCTGAACTGGATGGCGCTTTTCACGGTAGCAGCACTGGCCTTGCCGGGGGTGGCCTTGGCCGAATATGCCATGGAAAAGGATGGCATGCTTGTCGATGCACATGGCATGACCCTCTATACCTTTGACAAGGATATGGGGGGCAAGTCGATGTGCAGTGGTGAGTGTGCCAAGAACTGGCCGCCGCTGATGGTCAAGGCCGGCGAGAAAGCCGAGGGTGAATGGACGCAGATCAAGCGTGATGACGGTACGATGCAGTGGGCCTACGATGGCAAGCCGGTGTACACCTTTATCAATGACAAGAAAGCCGGCGATATGTTTGGCGACGGTATGAAGGACGTCTGGCACGTGGCCAAACCCTGAGCGCCGCCCAAATGCTGACCGCCCGAGGGCGGTCAGCGTAGTGCGTAGTCGAGCACGATACCGATAAACACCAGCAGGCCGGCCCAGTGGTTGTGCAGGAAGGCCTTGAAGCATGACTCGCGATCCAGTTTGCGGGTCGACCAGTATTCCCAGGCAAAGCATAGTGCCGCGGCCACCAGCCCCAGGTGGAACCAGCCGCCGAGGCCGAAACGATTGCCGGCCATCAGCAGGCAGGCCAGTGACAACCCCTGAAGCGTCACAATGATGAACCGATCGGCTTCGCCGAACAGGATGGCGGTGGACTTGACCCCGATTTTCAGGTCGTCATCACGGTCAACCATGGCGTAGTAGGTGTCGTAGCCTACGGTCCAGAGCAGGTTGGCAATGTACAGAAGCCAGGCAATGGCCGGCAGTTCACCGGTCTCAGCGGTGAAGGCCATGGGAATGCCCCATGAATAGGCCGCACCCAGGACTACCTGTGGGTAGTAGGTATAGCGCTTCATGAACGGGTAGCAGGATGCCAGCGCCACTGCGCCGAACGACAGCCAGACCGTGGTGGCATTGGTGCACAGCACCAGTGCGAAGCTTACGCCCACCAGCAGGGCGAACAACGTCAGGGCTTCGCGGCCGCTGATCTTGCCGCTGGCCAATGGCCGTTCGGCGGTGCGTTTGACATGGCCATCGACCTTGCGGTCGGCGAAGTCGTTGATCGCGCAGCCTGCTGCCCGCATCAGGACGACCCCGAGGGTGAAAATCAGCACGTTGGCCAGCGACGGCGAGCCCTTCCCGGCGATCCATATGGCAGACAAGGTCGGCCAGAGCAGCAGGTAGATGCCGATTGGCTTGTCCATCCGGCTCAGTTGGATGAAGTCCCAGGCACGGGGGTGCAGGCGATTGAGGGACTTGAGCAGGCTCAGGTACATCAGCAGTCCTCCTGACGGATATTCGCGGCGTGCCACAGTGCCGGTAGAAAAGTTTCAGCAACCAAAACGCTCAACGCGCCACGGTCGAAGCGTGAACGCCTTGCCCATAGCTGATCGCAGGCAACATCCGGCGGCAACCAGGCCGAAGGGTAGCGGCATACTTCAATGGCCTGGCGGGTAAACCCGCGATCACAGAACAACAGTTCGCCGAGCGACCGACTGCCAAGGCTCTCCAGGTCCAGCCCATCCTCTTCCAGTGCACTGCGGGCCGCCACGCTGCGGGCGAACACCCAGGGCTGGTCTTGCCCGAGCAAGTACACTTCGCGTACCCAGCCTTCGCTGCCAGGTGCCAGCCCGAGTGCCTGGCACTCATCGTCGCGGAGCGTCTGCCAGCCTTCGCAAAGGGGTGTCACGCAGAATTGATCGGCGGATAATTGAGTCAGTCGACGGGTCAGGGAACCTTGGTCGAACAACCAGTCGAGGGTTGGCGCGTCGACAGAGGCGGTCGGCAGCGGCTGTGGCTGCCAGTACGGAGTAGGCGCTAGCGAAGTTTCGTACGGCACGGTAGGTATGCGGTTACAGGCCAGTGAGGTGGCGAGCTTAGCATGATTGCCCGTTCCGGCTTGCATCGTGGCGTCGCCCTCCAGTACAAAGCCTTCCTGATGGTCGCCACCGCACGTTGCAGAGCGACCACGCCAAGCCTGAGTAGGAACCTTAGCAATGAAAAAGTGGCAATGTGTGGTGTGTGGGCTGATTTACGACGAGGCCGAAGGCTGGCCGGATGACGGTATCGAGCCGGGTACCCGCTGGGAAGATGTGCCTGCAGACTGGTTGTGCCCGGACTGCGGCGTGGGCAAGACCGATTTCGAAATGATCGCCATCGGCTGATCGATTTTTTAACGTACAAGGAAGCACTTCATGACGGCTCCAGTGGTGATTGTCGGTACGGGTCTTGCGGGATACAACCTCGCCCGTGAGTTTCGCAAGCTCGACGGCGAGACGCCGTTGCTGCTGATCACCGCTGATGATGGGCGCTCCTATTCCAAGCCCATGCTGTCCACCGGTTTCGCCAAGCAGAAGGATGCTGATGGCCTGAGCATGGCCGAGCCTGGCGCCATGGCTGAACAGCTCAAGGCGGAAGTGCGCACGCACACCCGTATCAGTGGCATCGATCCAGGGCACAAGCGGGTGTGGATTGGCGAAGAGGCCGTGGCCTATCGCGACCTGATCCTGGCCTGGGGCGCGGAAACCGTGCGGGTATCGGTTGACGGCGATGCGAGCGAGGCGATTTTCCCGATCAACGATCTGGAAGACTACGCACGCTTTCGGGCTGCTGCCGCAGGCAAGCAGCGGGTGCTGATTCTCGGTGCCGGCCTTATCGGTTGCGAGTTCGCCAACGACCTGAGCATTGGGGGTTATCAGGTCGAGCTGGTCGCACCGTGCGAACAGGTCATGCCCACCCTGCTGCACCCGGCGGCGGCGCGTGCCGTGCAGGCTGGCCTGGAGGGGTTGGGTGTGCGCTTTCACCTTGGCCCGGTACTGACCCGTCTGCAGCGCGCAGCGGATGGCCTGGAAGCCCACCTGTCCGATGGCCGTGTGATCGCCTGCGACCTGGTGGTATCGGCGGTCGGGTTGCGCCCACGTATTGATCTGGCTGCGGCCGCGGGCCTGGTGGTGAACCGTGGTGTGGTGGTCGACCGTACATTGCGCACCTCGCATGCGAACATCTACGCGCTGGGCGACTGTGCCGAAGTGGATGGGCTCAACCTGCTCTATGTGATGCCATTGATGAGCTGTGCACGTGCCTTGGCCCAGACCCTCGCGGGCACGCTGACAACGGTTAGCTATGGGCCTATGCCGATCACGGTGAAAACACCGGTATGCCCGCTGGTGATTTCACCGCCGCCGCGTGGCAGCGAGGGGCAATGGCAGGTCGAAGGGCAGGGCGCTGACCTCAAGGTGCTGTGCCATGATGCCGATGGGAACCTGTTGGGCTACGCACTGACCGGTACTGCGGTGATGGAAAAACTGGCGCTGAACCGCCAGTTGCCCGCGCTGATGGCGTGAATGCCGGGCGTTTTGTCGGATTTACCTATCCTTTGCCAACACAAAGGTCGCTCAGAGACTGGCGCGGCTTTGGGCGGCGTGCCATCCTCACACCCGTCTGCCGCAGTTTAGAGCCTGCGGCCCCTTGGGCGCTGCTCCCTGGGAGCAGCACGGCATAACAACAAAAAATCCGTCAAAGAGGCTTCACTATGCGTAAACCAGAACTCGCCGCAGCTATTGCTGAAAAGGCTGACCTCACCAAAGAGCAGGCCAATCGCGTGCTCAACGCCGTACTCGAAGAGATCACCAGCGCCCTGCACCGCAAAGACAGTGTGACCCTGGTGGGTTTCGGCACCTTCCTGCAACGCCACCGTGGTGCCCGCACGGGCAAGAACCCGCAAACCGGCGAGCCGGTGAAGATCAAGGCCAGCAATACCGTCGCGTTCAAACCTGGCAAGTTCCTCAAGGACAGCGTCAACCCATGATGCCTCCTGGCAACTGATGCCATGAAAAACGGGTGCCCAGGCGGCGCCCGTTTTTATTTGCCTGCTCCCCGGCTTCTCACTAGCATACGTCGCCTCGGCCGATAGGGTGTATTGGCCGCAACGCGTTTCAGGGAAGAAGCGGCATACGCCTACTGCGTTATATCCCCACAAGACGGCCCGCCTGTGCGGTCGCTGCTTGCTGCGGGCCTGTCTGTATTCCCCCCTGTTCTGCGCTGATTATTTTCCCCTGGCCTTGCCCATGGAGCATTGCGCGGATGTACGTTGATGACGACTACTTCAAGGGCTACCTGGCTGGGTTGGCCGATAGTGACTTGTTCGGTTCACTGGCGATTGCCTGCCTGATCGGCCTGCTGTGTGGCCTGAACCCGCGTTTGTGGCACAGGGCCTGGCTACGGGTGCTGATCCTTGGTTGCCTGGCAACCGTGGTGGCGCTGCACATTGTTGGCACCTATTACATGAACACTCGGGTGGCCTAGATGATTCGCTGGCTAAAGGTAGTGCTCATCTATGGTCTTGCCGGTTTTCTGTTCCTGTTGCTCAACGATTACGGCGTCACGCTTTACAAGCAGCGCTATGGTGGCTTCACCGCCAGAGGGGTGGCAGCGGGCAGCATTGTCTGGTTGGTGTTCTATACCCTGATCGTGTTCAGCACGGTGATTGCCTTGCTCCCTCGCTGGAAACTCAAGGTGTTACTCAACGCCGCGATGGTCGCCCTGATTCTGTACTGGCTGTTGCCGGATCATCCGGTGCGGGCCGGGTTTTTCAGCTGCCTGGCCGGCGGGGTGACGTTACTGGCGATAGGCCTTGAGCAGGTGTTTGCCCGTCGTCGGCCATCGGTTGCCCGGCAAAACGTCGATGTGTCAGGGCAGGTGAACACGTGAAGTCTATTGGCCTAAGCCTGCTATGGGCTCTGTTGCCGCTTCTGGCGCAGGCCGAGACACGGCAGTTTCAACTGACACCCAGCTTCAAGGGCGCCACTCAGGTGCAGTTCGAGCGCCTGGCGAGCGACACAGGCAGGGGGTGGCAAGGTCAGTTGCAAGGCGCCGAGGGGTTTACTGAAGCGCTGCCAGACAAGTGCCTGCCTGAGCAAGGCAACCCAGAGGTTGTCGATGCCTATACGGTCGACAGCACCAAGCCCTACCTGGTGGTGCTCTGCCGGTGGCCGGTTGATCATTCAGGCTTTGACACCTACGCGATCAAGGGCTGGGAGTACCGCGCTTTCGTATACACCTGGATAGCGGATGCACTGGTCAAGGATGAGGCGGCTTCGCAGGTGTTGTCCGGGTATGAGGGCAATATGGCCATCTACTGGATCAACTACCACTGGTACATCAGCCGACCCTTGGCAACGCAGAAGCTCAAAGAGCGGGTGCAAGGCCGTGAGCGGGACTCGCTGAAGCTGGCGCACAGGATTGTCCTTGAGCGCTTGAAGGCCAAGGACACCGAAGCGGTCAGTAGTTACCTGAGCCTCAGGGTCGCGCAGTTGCTGCGTGATGAACCCCTGACGGTAAGTAACGCACCGCTGTACAACGATCTCGGTTATGCCCTTCAAGAGGCGAGTTGGCAGGCGTCGGCGTATGAGCTGTTCAGCAAGGTCGAGCGCGTGGTGCCTGAGCGCGTGGTGTTGAAACTGAACATCGCCGATGCCCTGTGGGGCTTGTACAAGCCAAGCCAGGCAGCGGGTTACTACACCGCCTACATTGCGGCCATGCAGGCCGCTGGCAAGGAACGGCTGATTCCCGCACGCGCTCTGGAGCGCAGTCGCGGCAACACGCGCTAATCAATCAGGACGATTCAGCTCCCATGACACCCGCTACCTTCCTTACTGCATCGTTCCTGGCCATGTTGTGGCTGTGCGCGTTCCCCATCACTGCCGTGGCCGCACCTGCGGTATGTGCGGCCACGGATTTCACGGCGTTTCTCCGGGCCTTTTCCCAAACGATCGACGTGCAGCGCCAGGCCAGTGCCGGGCGCGTTTTCAGCACGACGCTAGAGGTCGTCGGCGACTCCGCACAACCCAGCGTCCGCGTGTTGCAGGGCGATCAGTTGGCGCTGCCGTTGATGTCGGCCATTACCGATACAGGCATGACGGGGGTGGAGGTACAACGGATCGACGCCCGTCATGTTCGGGTAGACGACAAGCGGGCAGGCAACGAGGCGATCAAGGCCTACCTGTTTGAGTACGCAGCGTGTTGGACGCTGGTGGCAATTGAGGACTGGTCGGTAGATGAAAGCCGTTTGGCAGTCAGCGGGATGCCGAACATGAGCCGTGCTGAAGAGATCTGCTACCTCAAGAGTGGAATTTTTCAGGGGCTGGGTGGTGTCGAGCGTTATCCACCGACCACCGAGTTCTTTGAAGCGGCACTGCAGAACAAGCTCTGCGCCGCGGCCTCGGGCAATCCACAGGCCAGCCTGGAGGCGGTCAGCCTCGGCTTTTCCGGCATGGCGCCGGCCCTGAGTGCAGAGGTCAGCGAGAAGCTGCTGAACCGCGCGGCGGAAACCCTGCCGGTGGCCGCCGCGTTGCTGGCACAGTTCTACTGCAATGGCACTGACGATACCCGTGACGGGCCGTGCCTGGACCCGGCGAGGGCCGAGGCAATGTTGATCAAGTCGGTAAAAATGGGTGGCTGGGAGACTTTGCCGATTCTTACCAACCACTATGAGCAAGGCGACTTGCAAGGACGTGACCTGTCGCGTGCTTTGGCGTGCTACCGACTGGCTCAGGAAAAGGGCGTCGAGAGCGCTGACGCCAGCGTGCAACGCCTGAAAGACCAAGGTGCTGTGGCAGGGGCGGCGTGTTATTGAAACCCACCGTCTTGGCGGCTTTCACGACAAATGCCGGGCGCCTTTGTGAAAAGCTGGAAGGCGTATGGTGTTTTCGCAGCGAGACTATAAACTGCTTCGCCAGTCACTTTTTAGCCGAGGCGTGCACATGAAGTTTCGCTTTCTTCTCTGGGCTCTGGGATTGCTCATGGCCAAGGCCAGTCGCAACAACCCGGCGTTCCAGCAGCAACTGACCGACAAGAACCTGGTGTTTCAACTGCAGACCCTGGACGGCAAGGTCGCTCGGCATTTCATCGTCAAGGACCTGCGCGTCAGCAGCAAGGCCGGTACCCATCCGCAGCCGGCGTTTGCGATAGCCTTCAAGGATGCGGCCTACGGCTTCGCTACGTTGCAGGCCAAGAACAAGCAGTTGGCGTTCATGCAGGGGATTCAGGACAAAAGCATTCAGATCAAGGGTAATCCGGCCCTGGTGGTCTGGTTCCAAGGCCTGACCAAGTTCCTGAAACCGAAAAAGCAGGCCTGACCGCCGAGGGCCAGGCCACGTGGTCAGTTCTGGTTGAACTGTGAGGCCAGCTCGCGCAACAGCGACTCGGCTTCAAGTACCTTGTTGACCACATCCTCGGCTTTGCTGCGGCTCATGCCCAGGCGCTCAAGTAACTCATCCGGGATGCTTTCTTCCGGCCCTGAGCCGATGCCGCGGGCGCGCAGCAGGCGAACGGCCAGGCAAACCAGGTTGGGGAATGCAGCGTGGTCACCGTCGTAATGTGGGTCATGCTGGAAGCGCAGGGCCGTGGCCAGTTCGTCCGGCAAGTCCCAGAAACGCACCAGCCAGGCACCGATCTGTTCGCGGCTGATGCCCAGCAGATGCTTCTCGACATAGCTGTGACACAGGTGCGGGTTGACCTCCAGATGCCGGCAGATCAGTGAGAAATGCGGCGGGAACACATGCGCCAGCAGCAGATAGCCAAAGTTGTGCAGTAGCCCGGCGAGGTAAGTCAGCCCAGCCTCCGGCCGCTCGGCACGAGGCATGGCGCGGGTCAGGCCTTCGATAACGGCTGCGGTGTAGATCGATTGCTGCCAGTACGGTGTGGTCTGTTGTGGGTGATCTTTGGGCAGGCTGAGGGTTTTGCCCAGGGCCAGACCGAGTGCCAGGTTGATCACCAGGTCGAAGCCCAGCACGCGGACGATCGCGTCTTCCACCGAGCGAATCTTGCCCGGTGAAGCGTAGTACGGTGATCCTGCCCAACTGACTACCTGAGCAGCCAATGCCGGATCGGTTTCCACTACGCCGGTGATGTCGTCGATGGTGGCGTTGGGATCGACCCGCAACTTGATGATCTTCTGCGCCGTTTCTGCCAGCGGTGGAATCTCGATGGTCGATTCCAGACGCTGCTGGATGCGCCGTGCGGTGAACGCATGGACAGCCTGGGTGATCTCTTCGCGGTCATCATCCGGGCGGTCGAGGTTGGGCTGAATACTGCTCAGCAGTTCGCCGAAACGCCCGGCACTGGCCTTGCTGAGCATTTTCTTGAACGTGTCACGTTCAACTTCCAGTAGCACGCCGGCTTCACCTGAGTGAATCAGCAGGCTCGGCACGTCCAGCAAGCTCTCTTCGTACAGGCAGGGCGAACTGGTAAGGGCCGGAATGCCCGGCAGAATCTTCAAGCCGTGCTTGGCCAGCATTTGCTCCAGGCGTTTCAACGGCACGGCGGCAAGATCACGTCCGGTCAGTTCGGTAAGGCGCTTGAGGTCCAGTAACTGGTTCTGCGGGAACAACACCATCAGCGCACCGACTGCATCGTCGAGCAGTACAGCCTGCACCCGACGCTCGGGCGGCAGCTGTGGGTGCTCGGTCACTTCACGGTAGGCGATATCCAGTTTGTCGAGCAGCAACCGGATAACAGACGGGGCTTGGGGGGTTGCGGCGTCCAGTGCAACTTCAGTCATGGTCTGTATCCAAATTCTTTACAGTCGCGAGAGTATAACCAGCTTGCACCGTGAGCTGGATCGATTCCGTCGGGCGGATTACACCTGGCCATACTGCTGGCCATGGCGCAGCCAGCGTTCGAGCAGCGGGCTGACATGTGTTGGCCAACGAGCCAATAGTGCCTGCGCCGCATCGCGTACAGCAGGCAGCAGGTCGGCGTCACGCATCAGGTCGGCGACCTTGAACTGCAGCAGGCCGGTCTGGCGGGTACCCAGCATCTCGCCAGGGCCGCGCAACTCAAGGTCTTTTTCGGCGATGACGAACCCGTCGTTGGTTTCCCGCATGATTCCCAGGCGTTCGCGGCCGATCTGCGACAACGGCGGATGGTAGAGCAGCACACAGTGGCTGACGGTACTGCCACGACCCACACGCCCGCGCAACTGGTGCAGTTGGGCCAGACCAAGGCGTTCGGGGTTTTCGATGATCATCAGGCTGGCGTTGGGGACGTCTACGCCGACTTCGATGACCGTCGTCGCCACCAGCAGTTGCAGACGGCCTTCCTTGAATTCGGCCATGACGGCGGCCTTCTCCGCAGGTTTCATGCGCCCGTGAATCAGGCCGACGCGCAATTCGCCCAAGGCGCTGCTGAGTTCTTCAAAGGTGGTTTCGGCGGCCTGGCAGGTCAGCTCCTCGGATTCTTCGATCAGGGTGCAGACCCAGTAGGCTTGACGGCCTTCAGCGCAGGCGGCGCGCACGCGCTCGACCACTTCAAGGCGGCGGCTGTCGACCACCAGTACGGTGTTGACCGGGGTACGTCCAGGCGGCAGCTCGTCGAGGATCGAGGTGTCCAGGTCGGCATACGCGCTCATGGCCAGGGTGCGTGGAATGGGTGTTGCGGTCATGATCAATTGATGGGGGCAGAGCCGGCCACCCACGCCTTTCTGGCGCAACGCCAAGCGCTGCTGGACACCGAAGCGGTGCTGTTCGTCGATGATCACCAGCGCCAGGTTGTGGAACTTTACTTCGTCCTGGAACAGGGCATGGGTACCGACCACCATAGGTGCGCCGCCCGCGATCTGCTCCAGGGCCGAAACACGTGCCTTGCCTTTGAGCTTGCCCGCCAGCCAGGCGACTTCGATGCCCAGCGGCTCCAGCCAGCGCTTGAAGGTAATGAAGTGCTGCTCGGCCAGAATCTCGGTCGGCGCCATCAGTGCCACTTGGTAGCCGGCCTCCAAGGCCTGCAGGGCGGCGAGTGCAGCAACAACGGTCTTGCCAGCGCCGACGTCCCCCTGGACAAGCCGCAGCATGGGTTCGGGTTGGCTCAGGTCGTAGGCAATCTCGTTGCCGACCCGCTGTTGGGCGCCGGTGGGAGCAAAGCCCAGGTTGGCCAGGTATTGCTGTGGCAGCCGGCTGGCCTTGGGCAGCGCGGGAGCCCGTTGGGCCCTGAGGCTTTCGCGCAGGCGCTGCTGGGATAGCTGATGGGTCAACAGCTCTTCAAAGGCCAGGCGGTGCTGAGCCCAGTGCTGGCCCAGGGCGAGCTCGTCGACGTCGGCATCGGCGGGAGGGTGATGCAGGTAGCGGATCGCATCGTCCAGCGGTGCCAGTTGGTAGTCGCGGGCCAGCTCCTCAGGCAACCAGTCGGGCAGGCTGCGCGGGCCAAGCATCGCGAGGCTCTGTTGGCAGAGCTGGCGCAGACGCTGTTGGGTCAGGCCTTCGGTGGTGGGGTAGATCGGTGTCAGGGTCTGTTCCACTGGTGCAGGTTCATCGCCTGTAAGGGCGCGGTATTCCGGGTGGTAGATCTCCAGCCCCGATGCGCCCGGACGGGCCTCGCCGTAGCAGCGCAGGTGCGTTCCGCGCTTGAGGCCTTCCTTCTGCGCATTGCTGAAATGATAGAAGCGCAGGCTCAGCACGCCACTGCCGTCGCCCAGACGCACCAGCAGGCTGCGGCGTTTGCCCATGACCACGTCGGCACCGCTGACCACCCCTTCGATCACGGCATCCTGGCCGGGGCGCAAGGCCCCGATCGGGACGACCCGGGTGCGATCCTGATAGCGCAGCGGCAGGTGGAAGAGCACATCCTGAAGGTTTTCCAGACCGACCTTGGCGAGCTTTTCCGCCATGGCTTCGCCTACGCCCTTCAGCGCAGTGACCGATACCTTGGACAACTCGGTCATGGCTGCTTACTGGCTGACGGGTGGCTTGGCCACCGAGCACAGGCGGATCGAGTCGGCGAGGATCTCGATAGCCTTTGGCCGCGGGAAGCTCGCACGCCAGGCAATGGCCACGGTGCGAAACGGCGCTGGCGGGCTCAACGGGCGAACTTCAATGATGCCGGGTGCATAGTGATGACTGTGGACCGCCGACAGTGGCAGCACCGAGACACCGAGGCCGGAGGCGACCATATGACGGATGGTTTCCAGCGAGCTGGACTCGACCGTGGTGTGCTTGGCCGCATCGCTGCCCTTGTTCAGGGTGGGACAGGCTTCCAGTACCTGGTCTCGGAAGCAGTGACCTTCGCCCAGCAACAGCAGGCTCTTGTCGTTGAGCAGGCTGGCATCGATGGTTTGCTTCTGCGTCCAGGGGTGCTCGCTGGGCATCAGTACGTAGAACGGTTCGTCGTACAGCGGCAGGGTCAGCACATCGGCTTCATTGAACGGCAGGGCAACGATCACCGCATCCAGTTCGCCATTGCGCAGCTTGTCGCGCAGCACGTGAGTGAAGTTTTCTTCAATGTACAACGGCATCTGCGGGGCGACCCGGTGCAGTTGCGGAATCAGGTGCGGAAACAGGTAGGGGCCGACGGTGTAGATGGCGCCGACCTTCAGCGGTGCAGTCAGCTGATTTTTGCCTGCCTGGGCCAGCTCGCGGATGCCTTGAGCCTGCTCCAGTACTTTCTGGGCTTGCGCGACGATGCTTTCACCCACCGGCGTGAGGCGCACGGCGCTCTTGCTGCGCTCGAAAATCAGTACGCCAAGCTCGTCCTCCAGCTTTTTCACGCCCACCGACAGGGTCGGTTGGCTGACATGGCAGCGTTCGGCGGCGTGGCCGAAGTGCTGCTCCTGAGCGAGGGTGACGATGTAGCGTAATTCTGTAAGGGTCATAACGTGCGTCCAAGAAGTTGCGGCCCCAGCATAGCGGCTGCACTCGATAGACGCACGTTATCAGACTTGCCTGTTTATGACAGGATTACCCGTTCAGCGTCTGTCCAGCGAGTAAACGAATGGGGCAACCACTTCGATACTGCCATTGTTGAGAAGCTCTTTTGGCGGCGCGGGTACCGGTTGAGCCTTGCGGATCATGTCCAGCGTCGCACGGTCCAGCGCTGCACTGCCCGAACCAGCGGCCAGGGAGTAGGACAGAATCCTTCCTTCGCCATCGACCACGAAACGTAGCCGGTTGATGCCTTGCAGCCCACGTCGACGCGCGTCTTCCGGGTAGCGCTTGTACTTGCCCAGATGGCGCAGCAGGTCGCTTTGCCACGTGGGCAAGGCGTTGCTGTTGCTCGCGATGCTCGGCTTGGGCGCGGCGGATTGCTGCGCGGGCGCGGTGCTCGGCGGTGTATCGACGGCTTTCTCTTCTGCCGGCTTTTGCTCCACAGGCTCCGGCTTTTTCTCCGGCTTCGGTGGTTGTGGCTTCGCCTTTGGCTTGTCCGGTTTTGGTACGGCGATCTTCGGCTTTGGCGCCTCGGCCAGTTTCGGCATTGGCGGGGCTTCGACCGGAGCCGGTGGCTGTGGCGGTGTCACGACCTTGGGCGGAGGCGGTGGTGCCGGCTCCGGCATCGGGGCCATTGCAACCATCATTGCTGCCGGTGGCAGCTCAATGGCCTGAGGCACCGACCAGTTGAGCATCAGCAGGACGGCAACGGCATGCACCGCCAGCACGATCGCCAGGCTACCGCCGTAACGCGTCAGTTTATGCCGCGTCTTGATCATTTCTTGGCTGCCGTCTCAAGTCCGACCAGGCCGACCTTCAGGTAGCCGGCCGCCCGCAGGGCATTCATCACCTCCATCAGGTCTCCGTAGTCGACGCCTTTGTCGGCCTGGAAGAAGATGGTGGTGTCCTTGTCTCCTTTGGTCCTGGCGTCGAGTACAGCGCCGAGCTGCTCACGCTGAACCTGCTCGTCACCGACATACAGGTTTTGATCGGCCTTCACACTGAGGAAGACCGGCTTCTCCGGCCGCGGTGCCGGTTTGGCTGTGGAGGCGGGCAGATCGACCTTGATATCGACGGTGGCCAGGGGCGCTGCGACCATGAAGATGATCAGCAGCACCAGCATCACGTCGATGAACGGCGTGACGTTGATTTCGTGGTTTTCGGCGAGATCGTCGCCGCCCTCGTTAAGATGCAGGCCCATCGCTTACCCCACTTTCACCATGTGTGGCTGAGCGATGCGCTCGCCTGGCTGTTGGTCCAGATCGCGGCTGACCAGCAGCAGTACCTGGGCCGACGCGTCGGAAACCTGTGCCTTGTAGCCGGCGATGGAGCGAGCGAAGACGTTGTAGATGACCACCGCAGGAATCGCTGCAACCAGGCCCAGGGCCGTCGCCAACAGGGCTTCGGCGATGCCGGGGGCGACCACAGCCAGGTTGGTGGTCTGGGTCTTGGCGATGCCGATGAAGCTGTTCATGATGCCCCAGACCGTACCGAACAGCCCGACGAAGGGGGCAGTGGAGCCGATGGTTGCCAGCATGCCGGTGCCGCTGCTCATGTTGCGACCGCTGGCTGCGACCAGGCGCTCCAGGCGGAAGCTGACACGCTCCTTGATGCCTTCTTTCTCGCGGGTATTGGTCGAAAGGCGCATTTCTTCGAGGGCATCATGGACCAGCAGGTGAGCCAGGGTGCCTTCGGTATTGGCAACGCCGCTGGCTTCCTTGAGGCTCAAGGATTTCTTCAGCAGGGCGATGTCACCCCGCAGGCGACGTTTGGCGCCCATCAGCTCCAGGCCTTTGGCAATCCAGATGGTCCAGGTGATGATCGAGGCAATGGCCAGACCGATCATGACCGCCTTGACCACCACGTCGGCGTTTTTGTACATGCCCCACGGCGACAGATCGTGGGCCATGCCCAGGCTGGTGTCTTCGGCAACGGCTGCTGCACCTTCGCTGGCGTGGCCTTCGAGTGGTGCTACGGCAGGAGTGGCGGATTCGGCAGCTGTTTCGGCGCCAGGCGTGGCGGGTGCAGCAGGGGCAACCGCTGCCGCTGGCGAGCTGTGTTGTACAGCTGGCTCATCGGCCATGGCCGCAGGCGCCAGTACCAGGCTGAACATCAGCGCGGCGATAGTGCGCCAGGCGCGCGACGGGGTTGGCAAAGCGGAAGAAGGGATACGTGTCATGCTGGCCCGACCTGATGAAAAAGAAAGAGGTGGATGCTCTCCAGGCCTCGAGGCAGGCCGAGAACAAATTGGGTTGCCATTATTGCAAGTAATTCTTGTTAGCAAAAGTAATAAAGTAACTTTCTTCCATATTCTCTAGCTACCTATCGATTTTCGCAGATAGGCTGTGGCTTTGATAACCGGAGTTTCGAGATGTCTGCGCCCTCTGTTTTGATTGTCGGTTGTGGCGATGTCGGTGGCCGCCTGGCGACCCAATTGCAAGCTGCGCACTGGCAGGTAAGCGGCCTGCGCAGAAACATCGCGCAGTTGCCTGCAGGTGTCAGCGGAATTGCTGCTGACCTGAGCAATGCGACCTGCCCGCCCGCCTGGCCAAAGGTTGCGCCGGACTATCTGGTCTATTGCGTGGCGGCTAGCCAGCACGATGAGGCGGGTTATCGGGCGGCGTATGTCGATGGCTTGCGGCATGTGCTGGGTTGGCTTGGCGAACAGGGGCAGCAGCCACGACGGTTGCTGTTTGTGTCCAGTAGCAGTGTCTATGCGCAAAAGGATGGGGAGTGGGTTGATGAAACCTCGGTCACTGAGCCTGAGGGCTATTCGGGGCGGCTGATGCTCGAAGCCGAGCAGGTGGCCCTGAACAGCGCCGTACCGGCGACGATTGTGCGTCTGACCGGTATCTATGGCCCTGGGCGTGAGTGGTTGTTGACGCAGGTGCGCCAAGGTTACCGGGTGACCGAGACGCCACCACTGTATGGCAACCGGATTCATGCCGAGGACGCTGCCGGGTTGCTGGCGTACCTGTTGCAGGCGGACAGCGAGGGGCGGGCGTTGGAAGATTGCTACATCGGTGTGGACGACGCGCCAGCACCGCTGTTCGAAGTGGTGGCCTGGTTGCGGGAATACCTGGGTGTCACCCAATGGTCGGAACAGGAGCGCGTGCGGCGCACGGGCAGCAAGCGCTGCCGGAACGCACGAGCACGCTCGCTGGGTTGGGTCCCGCGTTACCCGAGTTATCGGGAAGGCTACGCGGCAATCCTTGCAGGGCGCGATTGACGCGCCCCAGGTTTACTTGCGCTCCAGCAGCCAGCGGCGGGCGCCTGGACGCAGTTCAGGCATCTCGTCGTCGCGTGCCTGGTTGATGGCCTGGAAAATTTCCAGTGTCTTGCCATCACGCTTGAAGATCCACGGGCTACCCTGCTGGTTCTTCTCCAGCCACAGGCTGTCGTACTCGCCGGTCATGGTGGCGCAGTCGCCGTCCAGGCACAGGGCGTAGCGGTCCAGGTTCGGCATGCCCTCGAGGCTGCCATTGGGGCTGAACTTCATGGTCGCGCCTTGGCCTGGGCCTTCGACGATTGACCAGTCACCCTTGAGGTAGGCCTCATAGAGGGCCAGTTCAAACGTCGTGCGGGGCGGTGCGTCGAGTTGTGGCTTGTCGGCTTTATGGAAGCGCTGCTCTGGGTCGTTTTCGCTGGCCGCCTGGACCAGTTCGTCGCCATCCAGGGTCAGGCCAATGCTGTAGTTGGGATAAAACACAGCGTTCCAGCCCTTGTCGGCGGGCTGCAGTTTAGCTTCGCTGAGTTCAAAGCCGCTGGTAACCAGGGCCTGGTTGGCGGCGGTATTGATACGCCACTCCAGGTTCGGGCCGTTGCTTTGCAAGGCCTGACGCAGGTTACCGCCTTTGGCGGCTGCATCGATGGCGTTCTGGTTGATCCAGATGCCGTTGAAATCTTCAGGTTTATGACTGGCGCAGCCACCGAGCAGGGCGGCAACAAACGACAGGACGAGCGCGTAGCGCATGGCGGGGTCCTTTCAGGGAAAAACGATGGCGAACCCTGCAAGGTTCGCCATCTGGGGCATTACTCGAGGACCAGGATCGCGTCCATTTCTACTTGCGAGCCGCGAGGCAGTGCGGCAACGCCGATGGCGGCGCGAGCAGGGTAAGGCTGTTCGAAGTAGCGGCCCATGACTTCGTTGACCTTGGCGAAGTGGCTCAGGTCGGTCAGGAAGATGTTCAGCTTGACGATGTCCTTGAACGAACCGCCAGCAGCTTCGGCGACGGCTTTCAGGTTCTCGAACACCTGGACGGTCTGGGCTTCGAAGCCTTCAACCAGTTCCATGGTTTTTGGGTCGAGCGGGATCTGCCCGGACATGTAAACGGTGTTGCCGGCCTTGATCGCCTGAGAGTAGGTGCCGATGGCCGCTGGGGCCTTGTCACTGGTGATGACGGTCTTGGTCATGGATGACTCCTTGCTGTTGTCGGGCTACGTGCGCATGCGGGTGATGCGAATCACGCCAGTCAGTGCACGCAGTTTCTTGATCACGCGGGCCAGGTGTACGCGGTCGTGTACGCTGACCACCAGTTGGACCACGCTGATGCGACCATCGCGTTCGTCCATGCTGATTTTCTCGATGTTGCCGTCGGCAGCGTTGACGCTGCTGGCTAGCAGTGCAATCAGGCCGCGCTGGTGTTCCAGTTCGACGCGCAACTCCACATTGAATTCGCCAGTGACGTCCTTGGCCCAGGAGAGCTGGATGCACTTTTCCGGGTTGTGGCGGATTTCGCTGATGTTGCGGCAGTTTTCCAGGTGCACGACCATGCCTTTGCCGGCCGACAGGTGGCCGACGATGGGGTCGCCCGGAATCGGTGTGCAGCATTTGGCATAGCTCAGCACCAGGCCTTCGGTGCCGCGGATGGCCAGCGGGCCTTCAGGGCTTGGCAACTGCTCGCCTTCGCTGGACAGCAGGCGGCGAGCCACGACATAGGCCATGCGATTGCCCAGGCCGATGTCTTCGAGCAGGTCTTCGATCAGTTCCAGGCGGTATTCGCTGAGCATGGCCTGGACGCGTTCCTGAGGAATTTTCTCCAGCGCGCTGTCGAAACCATGGAGCACTTTGTTTAGCAGGCGCTCGCCAAGGCTGATCGACTCGGAGCGGCGTTGCAGCTTGAGCGCGTGGCGAATGTGCGTACGGGCTTTGCCGGTCACCACGAAGTTGAGCCAGGCCGGGTTTGGCCGTGCCCCTGGCGCACTGACGATCTCGACGGTCGAGCCGCTCTGCAGTGGCTCGGACAGCGGTGCCAGGCGACGATTGATGCGGCAGGCAATACAGCTGTTGCCGACGTCAGTGTGCACGGCATAAGCGAAGTCGACCGCCGTGGAGCCCTTGGGTAGCTCCATGATGCGGCCTTTGGGCGTGAACACGTAGACCTCGTCCGGGAAGAGGTCGATCTTCACGCTTTCGATGAATTCAAGGGAGTTGCCTGCACGTTGCTGCAACTCCAGCACGCCTTTGACCCACTGACGGGCACGGGCATGGGTACTTTTTGGCTGTTCGTCGTCACTGGATTTGTACAGCCAGTGGGCGGCGATACCGTTGTTGGCCATCTCTTCCATTTCGCGGGTGCGGATCTGGATTTCGATGGGAACACCGTGCATGCCGAACAGCGTGGTGTGCAGTGACTGGTAGCCGTTGGCCTTGGGGATCGCGATGTAATCCTTGAAGCGACCCGGCAGTGGCTTGTACAGGTTGTGAACTGCACCGAGTACGCGGTAGCAGGTGTCGACCTTGTCGACGACGATGCGGAACGCGTAGACATCCATGATCTCGTTGAAGGCCCGGCGTTTGCCGCGCATCTTCTTGTAGATGCCATAGAGGTGTTTCTGTCGCCCGCTGACTTCGCCTTCGATCCCGTCGACCGCCAGGCAATGGCTGAGCGATTCTTCGATCTTGTTGACGAGTTCCTTGCGGTTGCCGCGGGCGCGTTTCACCGCCTGATGGATGCGTGCGGAGCGCATCGGGTACATGGCCTTGAAACCCAGGTCTTCGAATTCCACGCGCACGGCGTGCATGCCAAGGCGGTTGGCGATGGGGGCGTAGATTTCCAGGGTTTCCTTGGCGATGCGTCGGCGCTTCTCGCCGGACAGCACTTCCAGGGTGCGCATGTTGTGCAGGCGGTCGGCCAGCTTGACCAGAATCACGCGGATGTCCCGGGCCATGGCCATGGCCATTTTCTGGAAGTTTTCCGCTTGGGCCTCGGCCTTGGTTTCGAAGTTCATCTGGGTCAGCTTGCTGACCCCGTCGACCAGTTCGGCGACAGTTTCGCCAAATTGCGCTGAAAGCGCTTCCTTGGCGATACCGGTGTCTTCGATCACGTCGTGCAGCATGGCGGCCATCAGGCTCTGATGGTCCATGTGCATGTCGGCAAGAATGCTCGCTACCGCAAGGGGATGGGTAACGTAAGGTTCGCCGCTGCGACGGCGTTGGCCATCGTGGGCTTGTTCGGCGTAGAAATACGCTCGGCGCACCAGGTTGACCTGGTCAGCGCCGAGGTAGGTCGACAGGCGATCGGCAAGGGCATCTATGCTCGGCAACGTACTACCTCCTGCCGATGGCTGGTGCCTTGCGCCGTGCAATGTCGACCAGGCATGAACTTAGACGGCCTCGTTGGCCTCGTCTTCAAATGCGGCAAAGATAGGCTCTTCAACGACCACATCTTCTTGAGCGACGAATTCGTTGTCGACCAGGCCGGCAGCGATTTCACGCAGTGCAACTACGGTTGGCTTGTCGTTTTCCCAGGCCACTTTGGGTTCCTTGCCACCGGTTGCCAGCTGGCGGGAACGCTTGGTGGCGAGCATGACCAGCTCGAAACGGTTATCGACGTTGTCCAGGCAATCTTCAACGGTCACGCGGGCCATGGTATTCCTCGTAGCAAATGCAATAGGCAAGCAGCCCGGATGGGCGAGCGGACTCGGTAGTTTAAAAAATCACCAGCCAATAGGGAAGCGCTGATTTCAGTTCTCGCTCAGGCGGCATGCTTTGGCCGAGAGTTTTAGCGTTAGAGCAGACGATAACCATTTGCGTGGGGTTAGCACAACTCCCTCGTGCTACTCGCCCATCGCCGCGCGCAAGCGTGGGGTCAGTTCGTCGAACAGCGTCTGTACTGAGCGCAGTGCGCGGCAGTCGGGGCGAGTCAGCAGCCAGAGTTCGGTATCGCAGCCGGGCAGGGCATCGCTCAGTCGCTCCACCCCGGGGAGGCTGTCGGCCATGTAGTCAGCCAGCGCTGCGACGCCCAGCCCTGCACCTACCAGTTGCGCGACGGCGGCCATGCTGCTGCAGCGGTAGCGTGGTACCACGCCAGGTAGGTGCTGCTCGCGCCAGACCACCGAAGCATGATCGGACATCGAGTCGTCCAGTGCGATCCAGGGCAGTGATGCCGGAGCCTCGGCCAGGCGCTGGTGATAATCGGCGTGCCCATAAACAAGGTAGGAGGCCGTGCCCAGGCAGCGACCGACCAGGTGCTCGGGGGGTGAGTTGGTCAGGCGCAGGGCGACATCGGCATCGCGTCGGCTGAGGTTGGCGAAGGAGTTGGAGGTTGCCAGCTCCAGCGACAGCGCCGGGTAGGTTGGCATGAAATGGGCCAGCGCCGGCAGCAGCAGGCTGTGCAATACCGCTTCGGTGCAGGTCAGGCGCACGGTGCCGCTGACCACCTGGTCGCCGTGTTCCACCGCCACCTGGGCCGCATCCAGTGCCTGTTCGGCGCGCTCGGCTTGCTCCGCCAGCGCTTGAGCTGTGCCAGTGGGGACGTAGCCCTTGCGGCTTTTATCGAACAGCGCCTTGCCCAGTGAGGCCTCAAGCCTGCGAATCGAGCGAAAGACGGTCGATACGTCCACCTTGAGCAGTTCGGCAGCTTTTGCCAGGGATCGCCCGCGAACCAGGGCGAGCACCAGGGTGAGATCGGTATGGCTGACCTGATATTGCATGAGTGCACTCTTAGCTTGCCGAAATGCCAATGTCTGTTGCGTTGAGGCCATTCTATAGTGAAGCAGCAGCCGCGAATCAACCTCGCCGCCGGCCAGAGTGCCGAGTGCAGCGCACAAGGATGTTCATTCGGCTGTTTCCCACGATGGGAATACTAGAAAAATAAACCAACCATCGACGCCCACAGGGCGCCTGCAACACCCCTTCATATTGTCGCCCGATA
This sequence comes from Pseudomonas sp. FFUP_PS_473, assembly GCF_002858665.1. Lineage (NCBI taxonomy): Bacteria > Pseudomonadati > Pseudomonadota > Gammaproteobacteria > Pseudomonadales > Pseudomonadaceae > Pseudomonas > Pseudomonas sp. FFUP_PS_473. The sequence continues at coordinate 36,547 of NZ_PJQQ01000015.1, read as the reverse complement.
AAAATCAAAGGATGCATAGCCATGACGTCGGTCTCCCCGTGCGCCAGCCCTTCCAGCGAGATGAGCGAGTTTCTCCAGGCTTATCCTGAAGTCCAGTTCGTGGACCTGCTCATTTCCGACATGAACGGTGTCGTGCGCGGAAAGCGAATCGAGCGTGCGAGCCTGCACAAGGTTTACGAAAAAGGTATCAATCTGCCAGCGTCGCTGTTTGCGCTGGATATCAACGGCTCGACCGTGGAAAGCACCGGCCTGGGCCTGGATATCGGTGATGCCGACCGTATTTGCTTTCCCATTCCCGGCACGCTGAGCTACGAGCCTTGGCAGAGGCGTCCTACCGCGCAGCTGCTGATGACCATGCACGAGCTGGATGGCACCCCTTTCTTCGCTGACCCGCGAGAAGTGCTGCGCAGCGTGGTGGAGAAGTTCGATGCGCTGGGCCTGACCATCTGCGCCGCCTTCGAGCTGGAGTTCTACCTGATCGATCAGGACAACGTGAATGGCCGCCCACAGCCGCCCCGTTCGCCGATCTCGGGTAAGCGTCCGCAGTCGACTCAGGTCTACCTGATCGATGATCTGGACGAGTACGTCGATTGCCTGCAGGACATGCTTGAAGCGGCCAAAGAGCAGGACATCCCGGCTGATGCCATCGTCAAGGAAAGCGCCCCGGCACAGTTCGAGGTCAACCTGCATCACGTTGAAGATGCGATCAAGGCCTGCGACTACGCGGTCCTGCTCAAGCGTCTGATCAAGAACATCGCCTACGACCATGAAATGGACTCCACTTTCATGGCCAAGCCGTACCCTGGCCAGGCGGGCAACGGTTTGCACGTGCATATCTCGTTGCTGGACAAGAAAACCGGCAAGAACATCTTCACCAGTGATGAGCCCGAGCAGAACGACGCGCTGCGCCACGCCATTGGTGGCGTGTTGGAAACCCTGCCGGCGTCGATGGCTTTTCTCTGCCCGAACGTCAACTCGTACCGGCGTTTCGGTGCCCAGTTCTATGTGCCGAATGCGCCAAGCTGGGGCCTGGACAACCGTACTGTAGCCCTGCGCGTGCCCACCGGCAGTGCTGATGCGGTGCGCATCGAGCACCGTGTTGCCGGTGCTGATGCCAACCCGTACTTGATGATGGCGGCAATCCTCTCCGGCATTCATCACGGCCTGACCAACAAGATCGAGCCGGGTGCACCGGTGGAAGGCAACTCCTACGAGCAGCTGGAGCAGAGCTTGCCAAACAACTTGCGCGACGCACTGCGCGAGCTGGATGACAGCGAAGTGCTGAACAAGTACATCAGCCCGGACTACATCGATGTCTTTGTCGCCTGCAAGGAAAGTGAGCTGTCAGAGTTCGAAGTATCGATCTCGGATCTCGAATACAACTGGTACCTGCATACGGTGTAAGGCCTGGAGCACACGAACATGACCACCTTGTCCCGCGCGCAATGGGAATCCCTTTTCCAGAACCTGAGCATCGAAGGGCGTGCCTTTATCGATGGCCAGTACCAGGCTGCTGCCTCGGCTGAAACCTTCGAGAGCCTGAGCCCGGTCGATGGCCGTCACCTGGCCAATATCGCCAGTTGTGATGCCGCGGATGCCGAGCGTGCTGTCCTGGCGGCCCGCCGCAGTTTTGAAAGCGGCGCCTGGTCGGGCCTGGCACCGGCCCAGCGCAAGCGTGTGCTGATTGCTTTCGCTGACGCGCTGTTGGCCAACGCCCAGGAGCTGGCACTGCTGGAAACCCTGGATATGGGCAAGCCGATCAGTGACTCGCTCAGCATCGACGTGCCGGGCGCGGCGAATGCCATCCGCTGGAGCGCCGAGGCCATTGATAAGGTCTACGACGAAGTGGCGCCAACGCCGGTCGACCAGCTGGGTTTGGTTACCCGCGAAGCGGTGGGTGTGGTGGCGGCGATCGTGCCGTGGAACTTCCCTCTGATGATGGCCTGCTGGAAGCTCGGCCCGGCGCTGGCCACCGGTAACTCGGTGATCCTCAAGCCTTCGGAAAAGTCGCCACTGACCGCCATTCGCATCGCTCAACTGGCTATCGAAGCCGGTATCCCTGCGGGCGTGCTGAACGTGCTGCCAGGCTATGGCCACACCGTCGGCAAGGCCCTGGCCCTGCACATGGATGTGGACACCTTGGTGTTTACTGGTTCAACCAAGATCGCCAAGCAACTGATGATCTATGCCGGCGAATCGAACATGAAGCGTGTCTGGCTGGAGGCTGGTGGCAAGAGCCCGAATATCGTCTTTGCCGACGCTCCTGACCTGCAGGCAGCGGCTGACGCCGCCGCTTGCGCCATTGCCTTCAACCAGGGCGAAGTGTGTGTGGCGGGCTCGCGTCTGCTGGTCGAGCGCAGCATCAAGGATCGCTTCCTGCCGATGGTCATCGAGGCGCTCAAGGCTTGGAAGCCCGGCCATTCGCTGGACCCGACTACTCGGGTTGGCGCCCTGGTGGACGGCACCCAGCTGGATACCGTGCTGGGCTATGTCGAGGCCGGTGCCGCCGACGGTGCGACGCTGGTCGCTGGTGGCAAGCGCGTGCTGGAAGAAACCGGCGGCGTCTATGTGGAGCCGACGATCTTTGATGGTGTGGACAATGCCATGCGTATTGCCCGTGAAGAGATCTTCGGCCCGGTGCTGTCAGTGATTGCGTTCGATACCGCCGAAGAAGCCATCAGCATTGCCAACGACTCACCGTTCGGCCTGGCCGCAGCGGTCTGGAGCAGCGACCTGTCCAAGGCGCACCGCACGGCCAAGGCCCTGCGCGCTGGTAGTGTCTGGGTCAACCAGTACGACGGTGGTGACATGACGGCGCCGTTCGGCGGCTTCAAGCAGTCCGGTAACGGGCGTGACAAGTCACTGCATGCGTTCGACAAGTACACCGAACTCAAGGCGACCTGGATCAAGTTGTAAACGAGGGCTGACAGATGAAGCAGGTTACCCCACTGATTGGCGTCACTGCCTGCCGCCAGCAACTGGAAAAGAATTCCTCGCACACGGCGGGTGACAAGTATGTCGAGGCTGCAGGCTTCGCCGGGATTCCCCTGATATTGCCTGCGCGTGCCGAGCCTGTGGCTGCAGAGCTCGTGCTAGAGCGGTTGGATGGCATTCTTTTTACCGGTTCGCCTTCAAATGTGGAGCCGCATCATTACAATGGCAGCCCCAGCGCGGAGGGAACCCGACACGATGTGTACCGTGATCGCCTGACCCTGCCGTTGTTGCGTGCGGCGATTGCGGCGGGCGTGCCGGTATTTTGCATTTGCCGTGGTTTCCAGGAGCTGAATGTGAGCCTCGGTGGCAGCCTGCATCAACAGGTTCATGAGTTGCCTGGCTACCTGGACCACCGCGAGCCGAAAGACGTTGCGCTGGAGGTGCAATACGCACCGCAGCACTCAGTGAGCGTGCAGCCGGGTGGGCTTTTCGAGCGCTTGGGGCTGCCCACGGTTTTCGAGGTCAACTCGTTGCATGGCCAGGGCATCGAGCGCCTGGCCAGTGGCCTGCGAGTCGAAGCCGTTGCGCCGGATGGATTGGTCGAGGCGGTCACGCTGGATAACGCGCCAGGGTTTGTTCTTGGCGTTCAGTGGCATCCGGAATGGCGTTTTACCGACAACCCTGTCTCGTTGCGCCTGTTTCAGGCGTTCCGCGAGGCTTGTATCGCCCATGCGGCGGGAAAGCGTGTTGAGGTGGCGGCCATTTGAGGCTGTCCGGCGCCCCCGGATGTCATGAATCAAGCAGTGAGCTTTCCATGAGTGAAAGCGGGTGCCTTGCAAGACGCCCATCTAGAACAATACCAATAGCGACGGCAAATACTCATGAGTGAATACACAGAAGCGAGTCGGCCCTCGGGCTCGGCAGAGTCGGCGCAGGCCAGCTCAGGCGCTTCCACCCATCGCAGCAAAGGGCTGGCCAAGGGCCGGCTCGGGCTGCTTGCCAGCATTGTGCTTGGCATCTCCACCATTGCGCCGGTTTATACCCTGACCGGCGCGCTCGGGCCTACCGTGCGCGAAGTCGGCGCACACCTGCCAGCCGTGTTCCTTGTCGGCTTCCTGCCCATGCTGCTGGTTGCGCTGGGCTACCGCGAGCTGAACGCTGCCGAGCCCGATAGCGGCACGTCATTCACCTGGTCTGCCCGTGCCTTTGGCCCGATGATTGGCTGGATCGGTGGCTGGGGCCTGGTCACCGCGACGACCATTGTGTTGTCCAACCTGGCGGGTGTGGCGGTGGACTTCTTCTACCTGTTCCTCGGCCAGCTCAGCGGCAGCCATGAGGTGTCTGCGCTGAGCGATAACCTGTTGGTCAACGTCACCACCTGTTGTGTCTTTATTGCCATGGCCGTGTGGATCTGCTGCCGTGGCATGGGTACTACCATGACGGTGCAGTATGGCCTGGTGGCCTTGCAACTGGTGGTGCTGATCGGTTTCTCCATGGCCGCGTTCGGTGGGTCGCCGACCATCCCGCCGCTGCAATTCGACTCAGACTGGTTCAACCCGTTTGGCGTCGAGTCGTTCTCCTCGTTTGCAGCCGGGCTGTCGCTGTCGATCTTCATTTTCTGGGGGTGGGACGTCTGCCTGACTGTGAGCGAAGAGTCGGTGGGCAGTGAAGAAGTGCCTGGCAAGGCTGCCACCTGGACCGTGTTGTTGATCCTTGGCCTGTACCTGGTGACCGGTATTGCTACCTTGCAGTTCGCCGGTATCGGTGACATTGGCCTGGGGCTGGGCAACCCGCGCATTCAAGAGAACGTCTTCGCACACCTGGCCGGCCCGGTCATGGGGCCGCTGGCTATTCTGATGTCCATTGCGGTACTGGCCAGTACCGCGGCGTCCCTGCAGTCGACCTTCGTCTCGCCAGCGCGCACGCTGCTGGCCATGGGGTACTACGGTGCCGTGCCTGAGCGATTTGCCAGCATCTGCCCGCGCTCACAGACGCCACGCTACGCGACCATCTGTGCAGGCGTTGCTGCCGGTCTGTTCTACGTCACCATGCGCACCCTGAGTGAAAACGTACTGGCCGACACCATCACCGCGCTGGGGATGATGATCTGCTTCTACTACTCGCTGACGGCGTTCGCGTGCGTGTGGTACTTCCGCGACAGCCTGTTCGACAGCCTGCGTCACTTCATGATGCGCGGCCTGTGCCCCTTCGTGGGCGGTGGGATTCTGTCGGTGATCTTCGTTCAGACCGCCATCGACAGTGCTTCACCGTCGTTCGGCAGTGGCTCGCATGTCGCAGGCCTGGGCCTGGTGTTCGTGATCGCGATGATCATTCTGTTGCTGGGTATCTTCCTGATGGTGCTGTCGCGCATGCGTGCACCAGCGTTCTTCCTGGGGATGACTCTGCATCGGCAGGCAACGCTGCCCTGCCGACGCTGAGACGGCGCCAATCAGGCGAGCAACTGTTTGAGTAGCTCGCTGTGGCGCTGTTGCTGGCTCTTCTGCTGCAGGCGGTTGGCCCTGAAGATCGCCTTGAGGTCTTCAAGGGCCACGGCGAAGTCGTCGTTGATGATGACGAAGTCGTACTCGTTGTAGTGGCTCATCTCGCTGACGGCTTCACGCATCCGACCCTCAATGATCTCATCGCTGTCCTGGCCACGGTTGGTCAGGCGCTGGCGCAGGGCCTGCTGGCTCGGCGGCAGGATGAAGATCGAGCGTGCCTGTGGCATCTGCTTGCGTACTTGTTCGGCGCCCTGCCAGTCGATTTCCAGAATCAGGTCGTGGCCTTCGTCCAGGGTTTGCTGCAGCGTGCTCTGCGACGTGCCGTAGAGGTTGCCGAAGACTTCGGCCTGTTCCAGAAAGTCGCCGTGTTCGGTCATGCGGATGAACTCGGCGCGATCGACGAAGTGGTAGTTCACCCCATTTTCTTCGCCCGGACGCATGGCGCGGGTGGTGTGCGAGACCGAAACGCGAATGCTCGGCTCGGCGTCGATGAGGGCTTTCACCAGGCTGGTCTTGCCGGCGCCGGAAGGGGCCGAGATGATGTAGAGGATGCCGCTGCTGTGGTTCATGGTCGGGGTGGCCTTACTCAATGTTCTGTACTTGTTCACGCATCTGCTCGATCAGGACCTTGAGGTTGACCGCTGCTTGGGTGCTACGTGGGTCGAAGGCTTTGGAGCCAAGGGTGTTCGCTTCGCGGTTCAGCTCCTGCATCAGGAAGTCGAGGCGCCGGCCTGCTGCACCTCCGGACTTGAGCACACGGCGTACCTCGGTCATGTGGGTGCTCAGGCGGTCCAGCTCTTCGGCGACGTCGCTTTTCTGGGCCAGTAGCACCATTTCCTGTTCCAGGCGCTGCGGGTCGAGTTCGGCTTTCATGTCCGTGAAGCGATCCAGGACCTTCTGGCGCTGAACGGCCAGCATCTGCGGTACCAGGGCACGCAGGGTCGTGACCTCGGTGGCCATGTTGTCCAGGCGTTCGTTGATCAGCCTGGCCAGCTCGGTGCCCTCGCGGTTGCGACCGTTGCGCAGCTCCTTCAGGGCCTCTTCAAACAGGCTCATGGCCTCGATATTCAACGCTTGCGGGTCTGTCGCGTCTGCCACCAGCACGCCTGGCCACGCCAGCACTTCCAGCGGGTTGAGCGCAGCAGGCTGCTTGATCAGGCTGGCGACGGTCTCGGCGGCGGCAACCAGTTGCGCAGCGCGCTCGCGATCAACCTGCAAGGGTTTGCCAGTGCTTTCTTCATTGAAGCGCAACGTGCATTCGACCTTGCCGCGTGACAGGCCCTGACGGAGGGCTTCACGTACCGTGCCTTCAAGGTCGCGGAAGGCATCAGGCAGACGTAAGTGGGGTTCCAGGTAGCGGTGGTTGACCGAGCGCAATTCCCAGATGAGGGTACCTTGGGCGCCAGCGCGTTCGGCGCGGGCAAAGGCGGTCATGCTATGCACCATGGGAAGTACCTCGCAGTAGGTTGAAGGGAAGCCGACAGGCTGCAAAGGCGCAGGATTGTAGCGCAGTGCGAGGTGTGCTCCCAATCCACTGATGTTACAAACACTCTCTGGATTGCCGGAAAAAACCGACCAACGTCTCTGGCTCAAGGCTGGCGCGTACCCTGCGGGTGCATAAACAGCTGTTTCTGCCCTGGGCATGTCCAGCGGAGCCTGGGCGCTCTATAATGCTGGGCAGATTCAAGTCCAGTACAGGTATCCCCTATGAAACGTCCAAGTGGTCGCGTTGCCGATCAGCTCCGCTCGATCCGCATCACCCGCAACTACACCAAGCACGCCGAAGGGTCGGTACTGGTCGAGTTCGGCGACACCAAAGTCGTCTGCACGGTCAGCGTCGAAAATGGTGTTCCCCGGTTCCTCAAAGGTCAGGGCCAAGGCTGGCTGACAGCAGAGTACGGCATGCTGCCGCGCTCCACTGGCGAGCGTAACCAGCGCGAAGCCAGCCGTGGCAAACAGGGTGGCCGCACCCTGGAAATCCAGCGTTTGATCGGCCGCTCGCTGCGTGCTGCGCTGGACATGAGCAAGCTCGGCGACATTACCCTCTACGTCGACTGCGACGTGATCCAGGCCGATGGCGGTACCCGCACGGCGTCGATCACCGGTGCCATGGTCGCGCTGGTCGATGCCCTGCGTGTCGTCAAGAAGCGTGGCGGCCTCAAGGGCGGAGACCCGCTCAAGCACATGATCGCTGCCGTTTCGGTGGGCATGTACCAAGGCGTTCCAGTGCTCGACCTGGACTACCTGGAAGACTCCGCTGCCGAGACTGACCTGAACGTGGTCATGACCAGCGCCGGTGGCTTCATCGAAGTGCAGGGCACCGCTGAAGGCGCGCCGTTCCAGCCCGAAGAGCTCAATGCCATGTTGGCATTGGCGCAAAAAGGCATGAGCGACCTCTTCGAGCTGCAGAGCGCTTCGCTGGCTGACTGAGTGAGGATGGCCTGATGGGCGAACAACCTCTGAATGTATCCACCCCGAGTGCCGATGTGCGCCAGTGGGCGATGTTCTGCCACCTCGCGGCGTTCTTCGGGTTGTTGTTCCCCTTCGGCAACCTGCTGGGGCCGTTGATCATCTGGCAATGGAAGCGTGAGCTGGACCCGTTCATCGATGCCCAAGGTAAGGAATCGCTGAACTTCCAGATTACCGTGACCATTGCCTACGTGATCTGCATCGCACTGTTCATCATATTGATTGGCTTTGCGTTGCTCGGCCTGCTGGTAGTGGCCGCAGCCATCCTGATGATCATCGCTTCGGTCAAGGTCAATGAGGGGCAGGCGTATCGCTACCCCTTTACCTGGCGGGTGATTCAGTAGCGGCAGGGTTGTTGGCTTTTCCTGTGGGATGCAGGCTTGCCTGCGATGGCGTCGGCGGGGTGCCAATGAGTACGCGGCGCCTGCATCGTTGGCAAGCCAACTCCCACAGGGTGTCTTGCGTTATTTTTGGCACATAAAAACGAACCCCCGCTGAAAAGCGGGGGTTCGTTTTTGTGCGTGACCGTTTAAATGGTCAGCGTCCAGTCATAGTCCACGATCAGTGGCGCATGCTGGGAGAAGCGTGGCTGGCGTGGCAGGCGTGCGCTACGCACGAAGCGACGCAGGCCTGGTGTCAGCAACTGGTAGTCGAAGCGATAGCCCAGGTTGAGCATCTCGGCCTGTTCGTTGTCCGGCCACCAGCTGTACTGCTCGCCTTCGCGGCTGACTTCGCGCAGGGCATCGACATAGCCCATGTCGCCGACGATGGTGTCCATCCAGGCCCGTTCCGGGGCCAGGAAGCCCGGGGACTGCTGGCTGTCGCGCCAGTTCTTGATGTCGAGCTTCTGCTGCGCGACATACAGCGAGCCGCAGTAGATGTATTCACGACGCTTGCGACGTTGCTTGTCCAGGTACTTGGCGAAGTCGTCCATCAACTTGAACTTCTGGTTCAAGTCTTCGTCGCCGTTCTGCCCGGAAGGCAGCAGCAAGGTGGCAATACTGACTTTGTCGAAGTCTGCCTGCAGGTAACGTCCGTAGCGGTCGGCTGTCTCGAAGCCCAGGCCGCTGATGACTGCCTTGGGCTGCAAGCGCGAGTAAAGTGCCACACCGCCTTGGGCGGGGACTTCTGCGTCGCAGGCATAAAGGAAGTAGCCATCGAGCTGGAAAGCTGGGTCGTCGAGTTCAAAGGCCGAGGCGCGGGTATCCTGAAGGCAGATGACGTCGGCATTCTGGGCTTGCAGCCAACTGAGCAAACCACGCTCGACTGCAGCCTGAATGCCATTTACGTTCACACTGATGATCCGCATAAATGGCCCCAAAAATCTCGTGCGTGTATGATACCCGAGCTGTACTCAATTAGCTAAATCCGTGGCATCCGGGACTCTACATGCAGCCGTATCAGCGCGACTTTATTCGTTTTGCCATCGATCGTGGGGTTCTGCGCTTCGGTGAGTTCACCCTCAAGTCGGGGCGTACCAGCCCGTATTTCTTCAATGCCGGCCTGTTCAACAGCGGCGCGGCCCTGGCTCAGCTCGGGCGTTTCTATGCTGCGGCGATTGTCGACAGCAAGATTCCGTTCGACGTGCTGTTCGGCCCGGCCTACAAAGGCATCCCGCTGGCTGCAGCGACCGCTGTAGCGCTGGCTGAGCATCACCAGCTCGACGTGCCGTGGTGCTTCAACCGCAAGGAAGCCAAGAGCCATGGCGAAGGCGGCAGCCTGGTCGGCGCGCCACTGACCGGCGACGTCTTGATCATTGACGACGTGATCACTGCCGGCACGGCGATCCGTGAGGTCATGCAGATCATCCAGGGGCAGCAGGCCAAGGCCGCTGGCGTGCTGATCGCACTGAACCGTCAGGAGCGCGGCAACGGCGAGTTGTCGGCGATCCAGGAAGTGGAGCGTGACTTTGGTATCCCGGTGGTCAGCATTGTGTCGCTGACCCAGGTACTGGAGTTCCTCGCTGACGATCCAGCGCTCAAGCAGCATCTGCCTGCGGTCGAGGCGTACCGGGCCCAGTACGGTATCTGAAGCCCATGCGCAACAAAAAGGCCCTGCAATGCAGGGCCTTTTTGCTTCTCTGGTGTGCCACCAGATCGGGAGCTGAGGCTGTTACTCAGGCTTCTGATTGGTAATCAGGGTGCCGACGCCGCTGTCGGTGAAGATTTCCAGCAGGACCGCATTCGGTACCCGACCGTCGATGATGTGCGAGCTGTTGACGCCACCCTGGACGGCTTCCAGCGCGCAGCGAATCTTCGGCAGCATGCCGCCGTAGATGGTGCCATCGGCGATCAGGTCGTTGACCTGCTCGGTGGTCAGACCGGTCAGCACGTGACCTTGCTTGTCCATCAGGCCTGCGATGTTGGTCAGCAGGATCAACTTCTCGGCCTTCAGGGCTTCGGCGACCTTGCCGGCGACCAGGTCGGCGTTGATGTTGTAGGACTCGCCGTTGGCACCAACACCAATCGGTGCGATCACCGGGATGAAGTCGCCCTTGACCAGCATGTTCAGCAGGTCGGTATTTACCCCAACCACTTCGCCTACATGGCCGATGTCGATGATTTCAGGCGAGGTCATTTCCGGGGTCTGGCGGGTGACTTTGAGCTTCTTCGCACGAATCAGCTCAGCGTCCTTACCGGTCAGGCCGATGGCGCTGCCGCCATGACGGTTGATCAGGTTGACGATGTCCTTGTTGACCTGGCCACCGAGAACCATCTCGACCACGTCCATGGTTTGTGCGTCAGTGACGCGCATGCCATCGATAAAGTGGCTCTCGATCGACAGGCGCTTGAGCAGATCGCCGATCTGCGGGCCGCCGCCATGTACGACCACAGGGTTGATACCCACGGCTTTCATCAGGACCACGTCACGGGCGAAACCGGTTTTGAGCTCTTCGCTCTCCATCGCGTTGCCGCCGTACTTGATCACCAGGGTCTTGCCGACAAAGCGGCGGATATAAGGCAGCGCTTCGGACAATACCTGGGCGACATGGGTGGCGGCATCACGATCGAGGGTCATGCAAAGCTCCAGTGGAACAGTAGTCGGTCAGAACGGTAGTTGCAGGTTGGGTTCAACACGCTTCAGTTGCGCGTGGAAAACATCCTTGATGCGTTGCAGTTCGGCGTCGGTTTCGGCTTCAAAACGCAGCACCAGTACCGGGGTGGTATTGGAGGCACGCACCAGGCCCCAGCCGTTGGGGTAGTCGACTCGAACACCATCAATGGTGGTCAGGCTGGCTTCGCCCCAATCCGCATCACGCTGCAGTGCATCAATGATGCTGAATTTACCTTCGTCGGTCACTTCAATGTTGATTTCCGGCGTGGAAATATCATTTGGGAAGGCGGCGAACAGGGTTTCGGCGTCGACCGACTCCTTGCTGAGGATTTCCAGCAGCCGCGCGGCGCTGTAAATACCGTCGTCGAAGCCGAACCAACGCTCCTTGATGAAGATGTGTCCGCTCATCTCGCCGGCCAGCAGGGCGCCGCTCTGCTTCATTTTCTTCTTGATCAGCGAATGACCGGTTTTCCACATCAGTGGACGACCACCGTACTGCTCGATCAATGGGCTCAGGCGGCGGGTGCATTTGACGTCGAAGATGATTTCGGCGCCCGGGTTGCGGGCCAGTACGTCCTTGGCAAACAGCATCAGCAAGCGGTCCGGGTAGACGATGTTGCCGGTGTTGGTCACGACACCGACGCGGTCGCCGTCGCCGTCAAAGGCCAGGCCCAGGTCCGCGCCGGTCTCTTTCACCTTGGCGATCAGGTCGACCAGGTTTTCGGGCTTGCCTGGGTCTGGATGGTGGTTCGGGAAGTTGCCGTCCACTTCGCAGAACAGCGGAATCATCTCGCAGCCCAAGGCTTCGATCAGTTGTGGGGCAATGACACCGGCTGCGCCGTTGCCGCAGTCCACAACGACCTTGAGCTTTTTCGCCAGCTTGATGTCGCCAGTGATCTGCTGGAAGTAGCGATCAAGGATCTCGACGCGCTCGACATGGCCTTGGCCATGGCTCAGGTCGTTGGTCTTCAAGCGGGTCAGCAGCGCCTGGATCTGCTCGTTGGCCAGGGTGTCACCGGCGATGACGATCTTGAAACCGTTGTAGTTCGGCGGGTTGTGGCTGCCGGTCAGCATGACGCCGGATTTGCCGGCGAGAACGTTGGCGGCGTAGTACAGGGCAGGCGTAGGCACCAGGCCCACGTCGCTGACCTGGCAACCGGCCTCGGCCAGACCTTTGATCAACTGCTCGACCAGCATCGGCCCGGACAGGCGGCCGTCACGGCCCACTGAAACTTGCGGCTCGCCTTGAGCCAGGCTCTGGGCACCAATGGCCCGGCCAATCCAATAGGCAGTCTCGGCGGTCAGGGTGTCGCCAACCACGCCACGAATGTCATAGGCGCGAAAGATGCTTTCAGGGAGTGTGGGTACCAGTTGTGTCATGTCATTCATCACTGGGGAGCTCCAATCTCAAGGGCGTGCGGTGCAGGCTCAAATTGAGCGCTTTGACAGTGTTTCTGCCAGAGCGTTCGCCAATCCGTTGGGTTGCGTTGGGCAGCCGAGGCTGCCCGGTGGGTCAGTGGCTGCCGGAGTGGCCGAAGCCACCCGCGCCGCGTTGGCTTTCATCGAACGTTTCGACGATGTCGAAATGGGCTTGTACCACCGGCACCAGCACCAGTTGGGCGATTCGCTCGCCAACAGCGATGGTGAATGCAGTCTGGCCGCGGTTCCAGCAGGACACCATCAGTTCGCCCTGGTAGTCGGAGTCGATCAGGCCGACCAGATTGCCCAGCACGATGCCGTGCTTATGACCAAGGCCCGAGCGTGGCAGGATCAGGGCTGCCAGGCCGGGGTCACCGATGTACACCGACAGGCCAGTCGGGATCAGCAGGGTCTGGCCTGGCTCCAGGACGGTGTCTTCCTTGAGCATGGCACGCAGGTCAAGGCCGGCGGAGCCTGGGGTGGCGTACTGTGGCAGCGGGAATTCGTTGCCGATGCGAGGGTCGAGAATCTTGGCTTGTAGAGCGTGCATGCGCGATTAAACCTGGTTAAGACGTTCAGCAATAAAGGCGATCAGCTGACGGGCGATCTTGCCTTTGCTGGTCTGGGCGAAAAGGGTTTCTTGCAGTTGCCGGTCGATCACGCTGCAGGCGTTCTCTTCGCTGTTGAAGCCAATGCTGGGGTTGGCGACATCGTTGGCGACGATCAGGTCAAGGTTCTTGTCCTTGAGCTTGCGTGCGGCGTAGTCGAGCAGGTGTTCGGTCTCGGCGGCAAAGCCGACACTGAACGGACGGTCCGGACGGGTGGCGATGGTGGCAAGGATATCGGGGTTGCGCACCATCTGCAGCAGCAGGCCGTCACCGGTGGTCGGGTCTTTCTTTAGCTTTTGTGGGGCTACGACCTCTGGCCGGTAGTCCGCAACCGCTGCCGAGGCAATAAACAGGTCGCAGGGAATGGCGGCTTCACACGCGGCGAGCATGTCGCGGGCGCTGACCACATCGATGCGGGTCACCCGGTCAGGGGTTGGCAGGTGTACAGGGCCGGTAACCAGCGTGACCTTGGCACCCGCTTCGACCGCTGCTTCGGCCAGGGCAAAGCCCATTTTGCCGGAGCTGTGGTTGGTGATGTAGCGCACCGGGTCGATGTTTTCCTGGGTCGGGCCGGCCGTAATCAGTACATGCTTGCCGGTCAGCGACTCGCGCTTGAAGCATTCGGCGGCATGCCACGCCAGGTCGTTGGCTTCAAGCATGCGGCCCAGGCCTATATCACCACAGGCCTGGCTACCGGACGCCGGGCCGAATACCTGGATCTGGCGGCTTTGCAGCAGTTCAAGGTTGGCCTGGGTGGCCGGGTCGCGCCACATGGCCTGGTTCATGGCCGGGGCGACGGCAACCGTCGCGTCAGTGGCCAGCACCAGTGTGGTCAGCAGGTCATTGGCGACGCCTTGGGCCAGGCGTGCGATCAGGTCAGCGGTGGCCGGTGCGATCAGCACCAGGTCGGCCCACTTTGCCAGCTCGATATGGCCCATGGCGGCTTCGGCGGCCGGGTCGAGCAGGTCCAGATGAACCGGGTGCCCGGACAGGGCCTGCATCGTCAGGGGGGTAATGAATTCAGCACCGCCACGGGTCATGACGACACGGACTTGCGCGCCGTGCTCAAGAAGTCGGCGAACCAGTTCGGCACTCTTGTAGGCGGCGATGCCGCCGCCGACGCCGAGAACAATGCGTTTCCGATACAGCCGCTGCATAGGCTTGCCTTGTCAAATCAGGGTTTGCACGTGCCGATCAGGCTTGTAGGAAGCCAAATCGGCGAAGAAAAAGAGGGGCTAAGATAGCACAGCACTCAAGCCAGACAGCAGTACCCAGTGGGCAGGGAGGTAGCATGAGCATCAAGGATTGGCCGGTCGCGGAGCGGCCTCGGGAGAAGTTACTGGCGCGAGGGGCCACCAGCCTCTCGGACGCCGAATTGCTGGCTATTTTTCTACGAACCGGGGTTCGCGGGCGCAGTGCCGTCGACCTGGCGCGTTACCTGTTACAGCAGTTCGGCAGCTTGCGAGCGCTGTTGGAAGCAGACCTCAGGCGGTTCAGCACCGAGCCAGGGCTGGGGCCTGCCAAGTTTACCCAGTTGCAGGCGGTCATGGAGATGGCCCGGCGCCATCTGGCCGAGCGTTTGCGCCGGGACTCGGTCCTGGAGAGCCCGCAGGCCGTCAAGGACTACCTCAAGGCCGAGTTGCGTCACGAGCCGCATGAGGTGTTTGGCTGCCTGTTCCTGGACAGCAAGCACCGGGTGCTTGCGTTTGAAGTGCTGTTTCGCGGGTCTATCGACAGCGCCAGTGTCTACCCACGGCAAGTGATCAAACGCTCGCTTGCACACAATGCGGCTGCCTTGATCCTGTGCCATAACCACCCGTCGGGGGTTTCGGAGCCCAGCCAGTCCGACGTGATCCTCACCCGGCGGCTCAAGACGGCGCTTGAGCTGGTGGATGTCCGGGTGCTGGATCACTTCATCATCGGCGATGGCGAACCCTTGTCGATGGTCGAGTACGGCTGGTTTTAGCGGGCCACATTCACCTTCGAGAAGTCCTGCCGGCCAAACGGGCTTACCTGATAGCCCTCCACACCCTTGCGGGTGAGGGCAGCAGCAGTTGGGTGCGCCAGTGGCAGCCACAATGCCTGCTGCTGGATCAGCGTCTGCGCCTGCTCGTACAGGCGGCTGCGCACGCTCTGGTCGTTTGTGGTCTTGCCGGCGCTGATCAACTGATCCAGGCGCGGGTCGCAATAACGGGCAAAGTTGGTTCCGGACTTCACGGCGGCACAGGAAAACTGTGGGCTGAGGAAGTTGTCGGGGTCGCCATTGTCGCCAGCCCAGCCCATGAACAGCAGGTCATGCTCGCCCGCCTTGGCCCGGCGGATCAGCTCGCCCCATTCGATAACGCGAATCTCGGCCTGAATGCCGATCTTGCCGAGGTCGGCCTGCAACAACTGTGCGCCCAGGCTTGGGTTAGGGTTGAGCAGACTGCCCGAAGGGCGCGTCCAGATCGTGGTGCTGAAGCCCTTCGCCAGGCCAACCTTGGCCAGCAAGCCGCGGGCTTTGTCCACGTTGGTGGGGTAGCCGGGCAGGTCCTTGGCGTAACTCCAGGTGTTGGGCGGGTAAGGGCCGTTAGCGGCGACGGCGGTGTCTTCAAAAACCGCCTTCAGGTAGCTGGCTTTATCGAATGCCAGGTTGATGGCCTGGCGGACTTCCACTTTATCCAGTGGCGGATGCTGGCTGTTGATGGCGACAAAGGCGGTCATGAAGGCATCGGTCTTCTCGGCCTTCAGGTTGTCATCCTTGGCGGCTTCGGCGATGTCCAGTGGCTTGGGCGACAAGGCGATCTGGCATTCGTTGCGCCGCAACTTCTGCAGGCGCACGTTGGCATCGGGGGTGATCGTGAAAATCAACGGGTCGACCGCCGGTTTGCCGGCAAAGTAGTCCGGGTTGGCCCGATAACGGATGTTGGCGTCCTTCTGGAAGCGACCAAAGACAAACGGCCCGCTGCCGATGGGCTGGCTGTTGAGCTTCTCCGGGGTGCCGGCCTTGAACAGTTGGTCGGCGTATTCGGCCGAGTAGATCGAGGCGAAGCCCATGCTCAGCGTGGCCAGGAAGGTGGCGTCCGTGTGGTCGAGGGTGAAGCGCACGGTGAGCGGGTCTGGCGCTTCGATCTGCTTGATCAGCTCAGGCAGTTGCAGCGATTGCGCATGGGGGAAGCCGCTTTGTGCAATCTTGTGCCAGGGATGAGCGGGGTAGAGCATGCGCTGGAAGCTGAACAGCACGTCGTCGGCATTCAGTGTGCGACTGGGCTTGAAGTAGGCGGTGCTGTGGAACTTCACTTCGGGACGCAGTTTGAACTCGTAGGTCAGGCCATCACTGGAAACTGTCCAGCGCTCCGCCAGGCTCGGCACCACCTGGCCTTGGGTCGCGTCGAATTCGACCAGCCGGTTCATCAGCACATCGGCTGACGCGTTGGTGGTGGTCAGTGAGTTGTACTGAACCACGTCGAAGCCTTCAGGGCTGGCTTCGGTGCAAACGCTCAGTGCCGCCGCCTGGGCCAGTGCAGGCGCAAATACAGCGGCGAACAGTAACGGTAGAGCGGCAGGACGCATGGGGACTCCTTGGCTGATCGATGGCCCATCTGCCGATGCAGTCTGGAAGTGTCCTACCCTAGTGCGCGCCGGACTAAATGGCTATATCCTTTTTGGCTTATCTTGCGACGAGTGGTCGAGGGTGCTCCAAGCCCACGGCTGTGCTGTTCGCGTATGATTCGTTGCACGGCAATTCGTATCTGCTGTTGTTGTACTCTGGTCTTTCTGGTATAAAGCAGCGCTCTTTTCTAGGGGCCCGGTTTGTCGCGTCTGTGCGTATAACCGATAAGACCCTGAAGAAACACGGCGCCTGGCGCCATAGACTGAGAGATTAAGCGGCCAACCCATGCCGGGTTGGGCATGTGGTTTTAGAGGGCTGAGGCATGTCGAGAGTCTGTCAAGTTACCGGTAAGGGTCCGGTAACCGGGAACAACATTTCCCACGCAAACAACAAAACCCGTCGTCGTTTCCTGCCGAACCTGCAGCATCATCGCTTCTGGGTCGAGTCTGAGAAGCGTTTCGTGCGTCTGCGCGTATCCGCCAAAGGCATGCGTATCATCGACAAGCGCGGCATCGATGCCGTTCTGGTTGACATCCGCCGCAACGGCGCCAAGGTCTAAGGGAGAGAATCATGCGTGAATTGATCCGTCTGGTGTCGAGCGCTGGTACTGGCCACTTCTACACCACTGACAAAAACAAGCGCACCACCCCCGACAAGATCGAAATCAAGAAGTACGATCCTGTGGTTCGCAAGCACGTTGCTTACAAAGAAGCCAAAATCAAGTAATTGATTGGTTTCTCGCCGGTGTCCTTTCAGGGTGCTGGCACACAAAAAACCCGGCCTTCGTGCCGGGTTTTTTGTTGCTGTCATACCTGAACGTTGGGCTTAGGCCTTCTGTTCAAACATCACATAGATTTTACGGCACGGCTCCAGCACCTCCCAGGTGCCCGTGAAACCGGCGGGGATGACAAAGCGGTCGCCTGCCCGCAGGGTTTTTGCCTGCCCTGCGCTGTCACGCAGTACCGAGACGCCCTGAAGGATCTCGCAGTACTCGTGTTCGGTGTAGTTCACTGTCCATTGGCCGACAGCGCCTTCCCATACGCCGGCGGCAAATTGCCCGCAGGGGCTGGAATAGTGGTTGAAGACCGCCTGCTCAGGATCGCCCTTGAGGATTTTCTCTGCTGCAGGGCGGTAACGTTCCGCTTCCGTCATGGCTTGGCTGAAATCGACGATCTGCTGAATCTTCATGGACGGGTCACCCTTATTGTGTTTAATAAACTGCACATCAGTAGGATTTTTGCCTATTTGTGTCAAATATATTGATAATTTGGGTGCTGCTGGTTTAGGGTGTCTGATGCCGTCGAGCGTCGTATCGCTCCGGCAAAATTTCTGACAGCACCCGTGAGCCCTCGTGCGGTGCTGCACTTCAATAAGAGGAGGAGTTTCGTATGACCACCCTGACTCGTGCGGACTGGGAACAGCGTGCCCAGCAACTGAAGATCGAAGGCCGTGCTTTCATCAATGGTGAATACACCGCCGCCGCATCGAATGCGACGTTCGAGTGCATCAGCCCGGTCGACGGACGCCTTCTGGCGCACATCGCCAGCTGTGATGAAGCCGATGCCCAGCGCGCCGTCGAAAATGCCCGTGCCACCTTCAATTCCGGTGTCTGGTCGCGCATGGCCCCGGCCAAGCGCAAGGCAACCTTGATCCGCTTTGCCGGCCTGCTCAAGCAGAACGTCGAAGAGCTGGCCCTGTTGGAAACCCTGGACATGGGCAAGCCGATCAGCGACTCGCTGAGCATCGACGTGCCAGGCGCGGCCAATGCACTGAGCTGGAACGGTGAGGCCATCGACAAGGTTTACGACGAAGTGGCCGCTACGCCGGATGATCAGCTTGGTCTGGTCACCCGTGAGCCGGTGGGCGTGGTCGCGGCCATCGTACCGTGGAACTTCCCGCTGCTGATGTCGTGCTGGAAGCTCGGCCCGGCGCTGGCCACCGGTAACTCGGTGATCCTCAAGCCTTCGGAAAAGTCGCCACTGACCGCCATTCGCATCGCTCAACTGGCTATCGAAGCCGGTATCCCTGCGGGCGTGCTGAACGTGCTGCCAGGCTATGGCCACACCGTCGGCAAGGCCCTGGCCCTGCACATGGATGTGGACACCTTGGTGTTTACCGGTTCAACCAAGATCGCCAAGCAACTGATGATCTATGCCGGCGAATCGAACATGAAGCGCGTCTGGCTGGAAGCCGGTGGCAAGAGCCCGAACATCGTCTTCGCGGATGCCTCGGACCTGAACGCGGCCGCACAAGCCGCAGCCAGTGCGATTGCCTTCAACCAGGGCGAAGTCTGCACGGCAGGTTCCCGTCTGCTGGTTGAGCGTTCCATCAAGGATCGTTTCCTGCCGCTGGTGCTTGAGGCACTGAAGGCCTGGAAGCCGGGCAACCCGCTTGACCCGGCGACCACGGTCGGCGCGCTGGTCGACACCCAGCAAATGAACAACGTGTTGTCGTACATCGAAGCCGGTCATAGCGACGGCGCCAAACTGCTGGTCGGTGGCAAGCGTATCCTCGAAGAAACCGGCGGCACTTATGTCGAGCCGACGATTTTCGACGGCGTCAGCAATGCCATGAAGATCGCGCAGGAAGAGATCTTTGGCCCGGTGCTGTCGGTGATCACCTTCGACAGCGTTGAAGAGGCCATCAACATTGCCAACGACACCCCCTACGGGTTGGCGGCGGGCGTATGGACGGCAGATATCTCCAAGGCACATAAGACTGCCAAGGCGCTGCGTGCCGGTAGCGTCTGGGTCAACCAGTACGATGGCGGCGACATGACCGCACCGTTCGGTGGCTTCAAACAGTCGGGTAACGGCCGTGACAAGTCGCTGCATGCGCTGGACAAGTACACCGAACTCAAGGCGACCTGGATCAAGCTGTAAGCCTTGCGCGGCCGGGTGCCGCGCGCGTTCAGTGACACGGCCGGGCCTTGCATCGCAGCAAGCCCGGCTGTGTTGTTTGTGCCTGTTTAAAACAACAAAAAGGGGGCGGTAATGCGCTGGGGTACCTACTTTGCGGTACTGGGGGCAGTGCTCAGTGTTGGCTTGGCGCTAGGCGTGAGCATGCCTCTGGTGTCGTTGCGGCTGGAGAGTTGGGGCTACGGTGGCTTTGCCATTGGCGTGATGGCGGCAATGCCGGCAATCGGTGTGCTGTTCGGGGCCAGCCTGGCCAGCCGCCTGGCGGCGTATTTCGGCACCCCCGGGTTGATGCGTCTGTGCCTGTGGGGCGGCGCGCTGTCGATCGGGTTGTTGGCATTGTTGCCCAGTTACCCGGTGTGGCTGGTGCTGCGCCTGTTGATTGGCATGGTGCTGACCATCGTCTTCATCCTTGGTGAAAGCTGGATCAACCAGTTGGTGGTCGAGGCGTGGCGTGGGCGCCTGGTCGCGCTGTACGGCAGTAGCTATGCACTGAGCCAGTTGGCCGGGCCGCTGGTGCTGGGATTTCTGGGGCCGGAGGGTGACTTCGGTTTTTGGGCGGGTGCAGGCCTGTTATTGCTGGCCCCCCTGTTGTTGATCGGGCGCAGTGGTGCGCCGACAACCGAAGCCTGTTCGGTGACCTTGGGTGATCTGGTCTGGTTCTGTCGCAACCTTCCGGTCATTGCCTGGGCCATTTCCCTGTTTGCCGCGTTCGAGGCGATGATTTTGACCCTGTTGCCGGTGTACTGCCTGCAGCAGGGCTTTGGCACTGAAATGGCGCTGTTTATGGTCAGTACCGTCGTGATTGGCGATGCGCTGCTGCAATTGCCGATAGGTGCGCTGGCCGACCGCATGTCGCGGCGCACATTGTTCTCGGGGTGCGCGCTGGTGTTGTTGATCTCCAGCCTGATGATTCCGCTGCTGTTACACACCTCGTTGATCTGGCCGCTGTGGGTGCTGTTCGGCGCCAGCGCCGGTGGCTTGTTCACCTTGTCGCTGATCCTGATTGGTGAGCGTTACCGTGACGATGCTCTGGTGCGCGCCAACGCCCACGTGGCTCAACTGTGGGGTATTGGTTGCCTGATCGGGCCTTTGCTGGCTGGCGCTGGCAGCCAGTGGATCAGTGGGCATGCCTTGCCCTTGCTGATGGCCGTTGGCGCGTTTGGCCTGGTGTTGCTGGCCCGGCGACCGAATGCCTTTGAGGTGAAGCTGGCTTCTTAAAGCATGCGCTCCAGGCCGACGGCCTTGCTGATCCAGGCATTGAAACGACGCCATAGGCCGCCTGGCTCGGTTGTCAGGGTGTGCAGCTGGTTGTTGTCCTGCGTGACCCAGACCACGCGACCGTTTTCCAGCTTGGGCTGATAGCTCCGGGCGGGGGCCATGCCTTGAGCTGCCAGGTCGCGGGTGTACTCCGCCAGCTCGGGGCTGTCGACCAGCACGCCGACTTCGGTGTTCCACAACACTGAGCGTGGATCGAAGTTGAACGAGCCGATAAAGGTCTTCTTGCGGTCAATGACAATGGCTTTGCTGTGCAGGCTTGAGTCTGAACTGCCGTGCAGGCGGTACAGCGGATGGCGATGAGGCGCGCCGGGCTGGCGGCGCAGCTCAAACAGGTGCACGCCATGTTCCAGCAAGGCCTTGCGGTAGGGGGCGTAGCCGCCATGAACCGCCGGCACATCGGTCGCCTCCAGCGAGTTGGTCAGCAAATTGACCGAGACACCTGCGTCGGCCCGGCTGGTCAGGTACAGCAGGCCGGTGTCGCGCGGTACGAAGTAGGCCGAGATCAGGATCAGTTCGTGGGCCACGGCATTCAGGTCGGGCGCCAGTTGCGGGGTCATCAGCAACTGTGGGTCGGGTTCTTCCGTGGCCAGTACCTTGTTGGGCGCATCCCACAGTGCCTGGCTATGGGCCCAAATCAACTCGTTGCGCCAGATGTCCAGGCGCGGCTGTGTGCGATAGGCCATCAACCGGTCGTAGAGGGCCTTGCGCTGGGTGCTGGCCGCTTGCAAGGCGCTGTCCAGGCGCTGGCGGGTGCGGCGCAGGTCGTCGGCATCTGGTTGGCGCAGGAAAAAGTCGTTGATCGGCCGGCTCAGGGCACTGTTCCAGTATTGGTCAAAACTATGCCCCAACTGCTCTGCCACCGGGCCGACCCCAAGCAGGTCGATATCGGTGAAGTTCAGGTTGGGTTCGGCGTCGAAGTACTCATCACCCAGGTTACGCCCGCCGACGATGGCCATGCTGTTGTCCACCAGCCATAGCTTGTTGTGCATGCGCCGGTGTTGCCGCGACAGGTTGAACAGCCGCCCCAGGGTTCGTGTCACACCGGTGCTGCGGCCCAGGTGCAGCGGGTTGAAGACGCGCAACTGGATGTTGGGGTGGGCCGTGAGGGTGTCGATCAGGTTGTCCAGGCTATCGCTGGTGGTGTCATCGAGCAGGATGCGCACCCGTACACCACGGTCGGCGGCTTGCAGCAGCTCGCTGACCAGTGCGCGGGTACTCAGGCCGTCGCGGACGATGTAGTACTGCAGGTCGATACTGCTCTGGGCATTGCGAATCAGCTCGGCACGGGCACGGAATGCTTCGCTGCTATTGGGCAGCAGGCGGAAGCCGGAGCGGCCACCGTAGGCTTGGGCCTGGCGCTGGACCGAGCGCCCGAACGCCGAGTCGCTGGCCGGCAGTGCCTGACTGACTTCACGGGGGCTGTCGACACTGGCGCAGCCTGCCAGGGCAAACACCAGCCATAGCAACAGAGGCACGAGCCGAGGGTGGTTCAAAGGGCGATTCCTTAACCGCTCAGGGAGATGAACAGGGCCCGCAAGGGCGGCGCAACGTTACCCTCAGCCTATATCCTCGGCCAGTAGACGAATGGCGGTTTCACCCACTTTGCGTACCGCCGCTTCGATCTCGGCGCTGGGGCGGGCCGCGAAATTCATGCGCAGGCAGTTTCGGTACTTGCCTGAGGCCGAAAAAATACAGCCCACGGCAATTTGTACGCCCTGCTCCAGTAAAGCCCGATTCAGCCGCAGCGTATCGAAACTTTCCGGTAATTCGACCCAGAGCATGAAGCCGCCCTGTGGTCGGCTGGCCCGGGTACCTGCCGGGAAGTAGCGTGTCACCCAGTCGATCATCAGGTCACGGCTGCGCTGGTACTGGCTGCGCATCCGGCGCAGGTGTGGCTGATAGTGGCCACCCTCGATGAAGTCGGCAATCGCCAATTGCGGTTGTGTGGCGGTGCAGCCGGTGCTGATGTACTTCATGTGCAGCACCCGCTCCAGATAACGCCCGGGCGCCACCCAGCCGATCCGCAGGCCTGGGGCGAGGGTTTTCGAGAACGAACTGCACAGCAGCACGCGTCCGTCGTCGTCGAAGGACTTGATGGTGCGTGGGCGCGGGTAGGTGTAGGCCAGGTCGCCGTACACGTCGTCTTCGAGAATCGCCACGTCGAAGCGTTGCGCCAGGGTCAACAAGGCCCGCTTGCGGGCTTCGGGCATGCTGTAGCCCAGCGGGTTGTTGCAGCTTGGCGTGAGCTGAATCAGCTTGATCGGCCATTGCTCCAGCGCCAGTTCCAGTGCTTCGAGGCTGATCCCGGTGAGCGGGTCGGTGGGGATTTCCAGGGCTTTCATGCCCAGGCCCTTGAGGGTCTGCATGGCGCCGTGAAAGCTGGGTGAGTCGACCGCGACAATGTCGCCCGGCTCGCAGACCGCGCGAATGCTGGCAGACAACGCCTCATGGCAACCCGTAGTGACCACCAGGTCGGCCGCACTGAGGTGGCAGCCGGAGTCGAGCATCAACCGGGCGATCTGCTCGCGCAGGGGCTGGGTGCCGTAGATGGTGTCGTAATACAGGCCGGGCATGTCCTGGCGTCGGCTGAGTTGGGCGAGGCTGCGCAGCAAGGGCTTGAGGGTCGGGCTGTCGACATCGGGCATGCCCCGGCCCAGTTGCACCACGTCCTTGCGCGGCACGCTGCGCATCAGTTCGACGACCTGATCCCACTGGGAGATATCCACCGGGCGTTGTGCGGGGCGGCTGATCGCGGGCAGGGCGGGGAGGGATCGGGTGCTGGGCACGAAATAGCCCGACTTGGGCCGCGGTGCCGCCAGACCATGGTCTTCCAGCACCCGATACGCCTGCTGGACCGTACTGAGGCTGACACCGTGCTCGACACTCAAGGCCCGTACAGAGGGCAGACGATCGCCTGGCCGGTAGAACCCTTGTTCGATACGTGCGCCGAGCAGCTCGGCGAGGTTGACGTAAAGCGTCATGGCTCTTTCCTTGGCGATTGTTCGCGATGGTTCCATACAGATTAGGCAAAAATACAGCATTCAGTCGCCGTTTTGCCAATTCTGTATGGGCGTAATAGGTGAATTTTGAATCTGTAATGCTTGTTACCTGACGCGCATCATGGCTCCACGCTCGGAACTACTCAGGAGGCAGGCGTGATGAACGGATTAAGCGATGTGCGGCTGAAGATCTACAGCGGTGAGTTGCAGGCGCAACAAACCCCAGACGTGTCTGGTGTGGCGTGTGGCATGGGTCGATGGGCGCTGATGGTGCACCGCTGGCACTCCCGCCGCGAACTGCTGACGCTGGACGCTGAGCAATTGCGCGACGTTGGCCTGACCCGCGAGCAGGCCCTGCATGAGGGGTTGAAACCCTTCTGGCGTCCTTAGATCAGCTCTTTGAAGCGGTGCCAGAGCATGCCCAGGGCCAGCAGTGGCGAGCGCAGGTGTTTACCGCCGGGGAAGGTGATGTGTGGCACTTGGGCAAACAGGTCGAAGCGGCCGCTGTGCTGGCCGCTGATGGCTTCGGCAAGGAGCTTGCCGGCCAGGTGTGTGGCGTTGAGGCCATGGCCGGAATAGGCCTGCGCGTAATACACGTTGGGTTGATCGTGCAGGCGCCCGATCTGCGGTAGGCGGTTGGCACCGATGCCGATCATGCCGCCCCACTGGTAGTCGATGCGCACGTTGGCCAGTTGCGGGAAGACCTTGAGCATCTTGGGCCGCATGTAGGCGGCGATGTCCTTGGGATCGCGCCCGGAGTAGTGACAGGCCCCCCCGAACAGCAGGCGGCGATCGGCAGACAAGCGGTAGTAGTCCAGCGCAACACGCTGGTCGCAGACCGCCATGTTTTGCGGCAGCAACTGCCGGGCCATGGCCTCGCTCAGCGGCTCGGTGGCGATGATGTAGCTGCCGGCCGGCAGCACCTTGCCGCTCAGTTCGGCGTTCAGGCCATTGAGGTAGGCATTGCAGCCCAGCACCAGGGTGCTGGCGCGGACCGAGCCTTGTCCGGTATGCACGCGAACCTGGCTGCCGTAGTCGATGCGGGTTACGGTCGATTGCTCGAACAGGCGCACGCCCAGGCTTTCGGCAACGCGGGCTTCGCCCAGCGCCAGGTTCAGTGGGTGCAGGTGGCCCGACCCCCTGTCGATCAGGCCGCCGACATAGCGGTCGGAGCCGACCACGCGATGCATCTCTTCAGGTTGCAGCAGGCGCAGTTCATGGCGGTAACCGAGCGCGCGCAGTTCCTCGGCATCGGCGGCGAAACCCTCCAGGTCGCTGGGTTTGTTGGCCAGGTCGCAGTAGCCCCAGGTCAGGTCGCAGTCGATGGCATGTTGCTCGATGCGCTGGCGGACGATATCCACAGCCTCCAGGCCCATCAGCTTGAGCTGGCGTACGCCGTCGCTGCCAATTATCGGGGCGAACTGGTCCAGGCCGTGGCCGACACCACGAATCAATTGCCCGCCATTACGCCCACTGGCGCCCCAGCCGATCTTGTGCGCTTCCAGCACGACAACACGCATGCCACGTTCAGCCAGCTCAATGGCGGTGTTGAGGCCTGAAAAGCCACCACCGACCACGCAGACATCGCAGCTCGTCTCGCCCTGCAGCGCTGGATAGTCCGGCTGTGCGGCACTGCTGGCCGCGTAGTAGGAGGCGGTATGCAGGGCGCTGGAAGCGGGCTGCTGAACGCGGACGTTCATGTGCGTTATCCTGATTGTTATGTTTGGAAAACTTGACGGAGCATAAGCCGCGCTTTCGCGCAGAGGCAACCGTCAGGCAAAATCGACGTTCACACCGATATTGCGCAGGCCGCCATGAGTTGCAACAGCCACAAGATCCGCTTCCTGCGTGAGCAGATCCCGTCGTTTGAGTGCGTGCCGGGTTGCCATGACTGCTGCGGGCCTGTCACTACGTCGACGGAAGAAATGGCCCGGCTGCCGCGCAAGACTGAAGCAGAGCAGGACGCTGCGCTGGCCGAACTCAACTGCGTACACCTGGGGCCGAACGGTTGCACGGTGTATGAAGAGCGGCCGTTGATCTGTCGCTTGTTCGGTACCACGCCACGCTTGCCTTGCCCGCGAGGCCGCGGCCCCGAGGAACCGATTGATCCCGGGGCCGAGCAACTGATCCACCACTACATCGCCACCACCCGTCAGGTGTTGGTCTGAGCCTCAGTCCGGAATCGGCAGGTTCAGGCTTTCCTTCACTTCTTCCATGACGATGTAGCTCTTCGACTCACGCACATGCGGCAGTTTCAGCAGGATGTCGCCCAGCAGCTTGCGGTAGGAGGCCATCTCCGAAATCCGCGCTTTCACCAGGTAGTCGAAATCACCGGACACCAGGTGGCACTCCAATACGTGGGGTAGTTTGAGCACCGCACGTCGGAATTCCTCGAAGGTATCGCCAGACTTGTAGTCCAGGCTGATTTCAACGAACACCAGCAGGCTGCCCTTCAGGTGTTGCGGGTTCAGCCGGGCGTTGTAGCCCATGATGATCCCTTCACGTTCCAGGCGTCGAACCCGCTCGGTGCACGGCGTAGTCGACAGGCCGACCTTTTCGCCCAGCTCGGTGAAGGAAATGCGCCCGTCCGTTTGCAGGATGCGCAGGATATTGCGGTCGATCTTGTCCAGTTCACGTTTACTTTGATGCTGGGTTCTCATAGGGGATGCCCCTCCGTAAAAGCTGACTCTGCCGAGAATTCTCGCCAAATATAGGCTTTTATATAGTGAAAAGCACTGCCCATACCTTCCTATACTGCGCCCATCTACGCCATTAACAACAAATGTCTGCGGTGCGCCGCGTCGAGGGATACAAACATGCGAGTTCTGGTACTTGGTAGCGGTGTAATCGGAACCGCCAGTGCCTACTATCTGGCCCGGCAAGGTTTCGAAGTGGTCGTGGTCGATCGTCAGCCGGCGGTGGCCATGGAAACCAGTTTTGCCAACGCCGGGCAGGTCTCGCCAGGTTACGCCTCGCCGTGGGCTGCACCGGGTGTTCCACTCAAGGCTATCAAATGGTTGCTGGAGCGCCATGCGCCGCTGGCGATCAAGGCCACGGCAGACATTGACCAGTACCTGTGGATGGCACAGATGCTGCGCAACTGCACGGCCAGCCGCTATGCCGTGAACAAGGAGCGCATGGTCCGCCTGTCCGAGTACAGCCGTGACTGCCTCGACGAGCTGCGCGCCGAAACGGGCATTGCCTATGAAGGTCGCACCCTGGGCACCACCCAATTGTTCCGTACCCAGGCACAACTGGACAACGCCGCCAAGGACATCGCTGTGCTTGAGCAGTCCGGCGTGCCTTACGAGCTGCTCGACCGTGAGGGCATCGCCCGCGTTGAGCCGGCCCTGGCTGGCGTCACCAATATTCTCGCGGGCGCCCTGCGTCTGCCTAATGACCAGACCGGTGACTGCCAACTGTTCACCACCCGCCTGGCGGAAATGGCCGTCAACCTGGGTGTCGAGTTCCGTTTCGGGCAGAACATCGAGCGTCTGGACTATGCCGGTGACCGTGTTAACGGCGTGTGGATCGACGGCAAGCTGGAAACCGCCGACCGCTACGTACTGGCGCTGGGCAGCTACTCGCCGCAATTGCTCAAGCCGCTGGGCATCAAGGCCCCGGTCTACCCGCTCAAAGGCTATTCGTTGACCGTACCGATCACCGACCCGGCCATGGCGCCGACGTCGACCATTCTCGACGAAACCTACAAAGTCGCGATTACTCGTTTCGACAACCGCATCCGCGTTGGTGGTATGGCTGAAATCGCCGGTTTTGACCTGTCGCTCAACCCGCGTCGGCGTGAAACACTGGAGATGATCGTCAACGATCTTTATCCTCGCGGCGGTGATCTGAGCCAGGCCAGTTTCTGGACCGGCTTGCGTCCGACCACCCCGGACGGTACGCCGATCGTCGGTGCGACCCCGTTCCGTAACCTGTTCCTCAACACAGGCCACGGCACCCTCGGTTGGACCATGGCGTGCGGTTCCGGTCGCCTGCTTGCAGACCTGATGGCCCGCAAAAAGCCGCAAATCAGTGCTGAAGGCCTCGATATTTCTCGTTACGGCAACAACCAGGAGATTGCAAAGCATGGCAGTCCAGCGCCTGCTCACCAATGAGCGCATGAGCCAGATCGTTACCCACAATGGCACCGTCTACCTGGCGGGCCAGGTGGGTGACGACATGAACGCGGGTATCGAGCAACAAACCCGCGAGGCCTTGGCCAACATCGAGCGTCTGCTGGACCTGGCGGGTACCGACAAAACGCGTCTGCTGTCGGTGACCATCTACCTGAAAGACATCGATGCTCACTTCCAGGGCATGAATCAGGTATGGGACACGTGGCTGCCAAAAGGTGTTGCCCCGGCCCGTGCCACGGTCGAAGCCAAGCTGTGCGAGCCTGAAATTCTCGTCGAGCTATCGGTAGTCGCCGCACTGCCGTAACCCATCCCTCACCCGGTGCCGTTGTGGCATTGCGCTACGTGCGAGCACCGGGTTTTTTACTTCTAACCAGACTGCCAGAAGGCTGCCGTCATGCGTCCTGCCCGTGCCCTGATCGATCTTCAAGCGCTGCGTCACAACTATCAACTCGCCCGCGAACTCTCCGGGGCCAAGGCCCTGGCGGTGATCAAGGCCGATGCCTACGGCCATGGTGCAGTACGCTGCGCCCAGGCGCTGCAGGCCGAAGCCGATGGTTTTGCCGTGGCTTGTATCGAAGAGGCGCTAGCGCTGCGTGCGGCCGGTATTCATGGCCCTGTCCTGCTGCTTGAAGGTTTCTTCGAGGCCAGCGAACTGGAGCTGATCGTCCAGCACGACCTCTGGTGCGTGGTGCATGCGCTGTGGCAACTGGAAGCCATCGAAAAGGCCAACCTGAGCAAGCCGATTACCGTCTGGCTCAAGCTCGACTCGGGTATGCACCGCGTCGGTTTGCACCCGAAGGATTATCAGTCGGCCTATCAGCGTCTGCAGGCAACCGGCAAGGTGGCGCGCATTGTCCTGATGAGCCACTTCGCCCGTGCCGACGAACTCGACTGCAGCGCCAGCAACGACCAGGTCGCGGTGTTCCAGGCTGCTCGCCAAGGCCTGAACGCCGAGATCAGCTTGCGCAACTCGCCGGCGGTGCTCGGCTGGCCACAGATCCCCAGCGACTGGGTGCGCCCAGGCATCATGCTCTATGGTTCGACGCCGTTCGAGGTGCAGCAAGCCCAGGCTCAGCGCCTGCAGCCGGTGATGACACTGGAATCGAAAGTCATCAGCGTACGTGAACTGCCGGCCGGTGAGCCGGTGGGCTATGGCGCCCGGTTCATCAGCCAGCGGCCAACCCGTGTCGGTGTGGTTGCTATGGGGTATGCCGACGGCTACCCGCGTCTTGCCCCGACCGGTACCCCGGTGATGGTGGCAGGCAAGCGCAGCCAACTGATTGGTCGTGTGTCCATGGACATGCTTTGCATTGATCTGACCGATGTACCTGAAGCCGGCCTCGGCAGCCCGGTCGAGCTGTGGGGCAAGAACGTACTGGCCAGCGACGTGGCGATTCAGGCCGGGACCATTCCCTACCAGATCTTCTGCAACCTGCGCCGCGTACCGCTGGTCTATTCTGGCGATTGAGGCAACTGGACGGACTGGCAGTGGGTCGAAGTGTTGTAAATACTGAACGCTGTGCGATGATAACGTTCAATTTCGACCCCATTTGTTCGTTTAGGAGGGCTTAAGCCTTGGACGTCGGTGAACGACTGCAGGCCATACGCAAGCTCAAGGGCCTGTCTCAGCGTGAACTCGCCAAACGCGCGGGTGTCACCAACAGCACGATCTCGATGATCGAGAAAAACAGCGTGAGCCCCTCAATCAGCTCGCTGCGCAAGGTGCTGGGGGGTATCCCCATGTCCATGGTCGAGTTCTTCTCTGAAGAACTGCAGCCGGAAAACCCCACTCAGATCGTCTACAAGGCCAACGAGCTCATCGACATTTCCGATGGTGCGGTGACCATGAAGCTGGTCGGCAAGTCGCACCCTAGCCGGGCCATTGCCTTCCTCAATGAGGTCTATCCGCCTGGTGCAGATACCGGCGAAGAGATGCTCACGCACGATGGTGAAGAAACCGGCATCTTGCTGGAAGGTCGCCTTGAGCTGGTCGTGGGGCTGGAAACCTTCATCCTTGAAGCCGGCGACAGCTACTATTTTGAAAGCACCAAGCCGCACCGTTTCCGCAATCCATTCGATGAACCGGCGCGGCTGATCAGTGCGGCGACCCCTGCCAACTTCTGATAGGCCAGGCGCGGCTTATTGTCGCGTCTAATCCCCTTAGGTCTTTAGGGTTGTTTCAGTGCGGCAGGGTTCTCGTTATACTTGCGACCGCCTGCGAAACCGTGGCCGCGGGCGTGACTAGCCACCATGAGGGTGTACGTGTGAATCTAATCAAGAAAATGCTGGCCGTACCAGCTGCCGTATTGGCCCTTTGGGCAGTCAGCGCTCAAGCTGCGACCAATGACGACATTGCCAAGCGACTGGAGCCTGTTGGTCAGGTCTGCGTTCAAGGCCAGGAATGTAAAGGTATGGAAGTGGCTGCCTCTGCTGGCGGCGGCGGTTCCAAGACGCCTGACGAGATCATCGCCAAGCACTGCAATGCCTGTCATGGCAGCGGCCTGCTCGGCGCGCCGAAAATCGGTGACACTGCTGCCTGGAAAGAGCGTGCGAGCCAGCAGGGTGGCTTGGACGGTATCCTGGCCAAGGCCATCACCGGTATCAACGCGATGCCACCAAAAGGCACTTGTGCCGATTGCTCGGATGACGACCTGAAAGGCGCCATCAAGAAGATGTCTGGCCTTTAAGCCATACGCTTCCCCCGACAAAGCCCGCCGCGCGCGGGCTTTGTCGTTTCTGCGGGATGCTGTATTCCCTGCAGGCGGGCTTACAGGAAGGTAACGACGCCGCCTTCCAGCGACTTGACCCGTGCCAGCGACTCGACGCGGTAGCCTTGGCTGTCCAGTTCGGCACGGCCGCCCTGGAACGACTTCTCGATGACGATACCCAGGCCGGCCACGCTGGCACCGGCCTGCTTGACGATCGAGATCAGGGCCTGGGAGGCTTTGCCGTTGGCCAGGAAGTCGTCGATCACCAGCACGCGGTCGCTGCTGTTCAGGTGACGCGGGCTGATCGCCACGGTGTTTTCGGTCTGCTTGGTGAAGGAGTACACCGAGGCCGTCAGCAGGTTTTCAGTCAGGGTCAGTGACTGGTGCTTGCGGGCGAAGATCACCGGAACGCCGAGCTTCAGGCCGGTCATTACCGCCGGGGCAATGCCCGAGGCTTCGATGGTGACGATCTTGGTGACGCCCGAGTCGGCGAACAGACGGGCGAACTCGTCACCGATCAGTTGCATCAGCGCAGGGTCGATCTGATGGTTGAGAAACGCATCGACTTTCAGGACCTGATCGGAAAGCACAATGCCTTCTTCGCGAATCTTCTGGTGCAGTGCTTCCACGGCGGTAAATTCCTCGATGTAACAAAAAGGCCCCGGCAGCGTGCCAGGGCAAAGGTGGATTATCTAACGTTTGAGCATGGCGCGGATATCCGCCAATGCGTTATTGCCACGTGCGGCCTTGACCTCGGTCGGGGCATCGTCGAGGCCTTCCCAGACGAGGTCGTCGTCGGGCAGCTCGTCGAGGAAACGGCTTGGCGCGCAGTCGATGATTTCGCCGTACTGCTTGCGCTTGGCCGCAAAGGTGAACGCGAGGGTCTGGCGAGCCCGGGTGATGCCGACATAGGCCAGGCGGCGTTCTTCTTCGATGGTGTCGGCTTCGATGCTGGAGCGGTGCGGCAGAATTTCCTCCTCCATGCCCATGATGAACACGTAGGGGAACTCCAGCCCTTTGGACGCATGCAGGGTCATCATCTGCACACCCTCGGCGCCTTCTTCCTCTTCCTGCTGGCGTTCGAGCATGTCGCGCAGCACCAGCTTGCCGATGGCTTCCTCGATGGTCATGCCACCGTCTTCGTCTTTCTCGAGGGTGTTCTTCAAGGCCTCGATCAGGAACCAGACGTTGCCCATGCGAAAGTCTGCCGCCTTGTCGCTGGAACTGTTCTGGCGAATCCAGTTCTCGTAGTCGATATCCATGACCATGCTGCGCAGGGCCGCGATCGGATCGTTCTGCGCGACCTGCTGGCGTACGCCGTCCATCCAGCGTTTGAAGCGCTGCAGGCGGTCAGTAAAGCGGCTGTCCAGGTGTTCGCCAAGGCCCAGCTCTTCACTGGCGGCGTACATCGAGATCTTTCGCTCGGTGGCGTAGTTGCCAAGCTTTTCCAGCGTGGTCGAGCCGATTTCCCGGCGCGGCACGTTGATCACCCGCAGGTAGGCGTTGTCGTCGTCCGGGTTCACCAGCAGACGGAAGTAGGCCATCAGGTCCTTGACCTCCTGACGGCCAAAGAAGCTGTTGCCGCCGGAGAGCCGGTACGGAATCTGGTGGTGCTGCAGCTTCAGCTCGATGAGCTTGGCCTGGTAGTTACCCCGGTACAGGATGGCGAAGTCGCTGTAGGGGCGGTCGGTACGCAGGTGCAGGCTGAGGATTTCCATGGCCACCCGCTCGGCTTCGGCCTCCTCGTTACGGCAGCGGATCACACGTATCTCGTCGCCGTGGCCCATCTCGCTCCACAGTTGTTTCTCGAAGGCATGCGGGTTGTTCGAGATCAGTACGTTGGCGCAGCGCAGGATGCGGCTGGTGGAACGGTAGTTCTGTTCGAGCATGACCACCTTCAGCGAGGGGTAGTCGTCCTTGAGCAGCATCAGGTTTTCCGGGCGCGCGCCGCGCCAGGCGTAGATCGACTGGTCATCGTCGCCGACCACGGTGAACTGGTTGCGCGTGCCGATCAGCATCTTCACCAGCAGGTACTGGCTGGCGTTGGTGTCCTGATATTCGTCCACCAGCAGGTAGCGCACGCGGTTCTGCCATTTCTCCAGGATGTCGGCGTGTTCCTGGAACAGCTTCACCGGCAGCAGGATGAGGTCGTCGAAGTCCACCGCGTTGAACGCCTTGAGCGTACGCTGGTAATGCGCATAGACGATGGCGGCGGTCTGCTCCTTGGGGTTGCGCGCTTTTTCCAGGGCTTCTGGAGGCAGCACCAGGTCGTTCTTCCAGGCGCCGATCATGTTCTTGATCTCGTCGACGCCGTCGTCCCCGGAGTACTCCTTCTGCATGATGTCGGTCATCAAGGCCTTGACGTCAGCTTCGTCGAAGATCGAGAAACCCGGCTTGTAGCCCAGCCGCTGATGCTCCTTGCGGATAATGTTCAGGCCCAGGTTATGGAAGGTCGAGACGGTCAGGCCGCGCCCTTCGCCGCCGCGAAGCAGGGTACCGACCCGTTCCTTCATCTCCCGCGCGGCCTTGTTGGTAAAGGTCATGGCCACGATGTACTGGGCACGGATGCCGCAGTTCTGGATCAGGTGGGCGATCTTGCGGGTGATCACGCTGGTTTTGCCGGAGCCGGCACCGGCGAGCACCAAAAGTGGGCCGCCGACGTAGCTCACGGCTTCTTGTTGCCGGGGGTTGAGTCGGGACATGGGGGAACCTGGGGTCGCCTGAAAATAGCCGGGCATTTTAGCAGGCGCGACGAGATTGTGCCGCGACCGTCTGACAGTGTGACGTAGCACGCGATCTAAATTTGCTGGTTCTGTTACTTTCCCGCAGGATGCGCTGCAACGTATGTGGATGTCGGCAAAGGAATGGCATGTGTTTAAGTGAAAATCATTACTACTAATGATTTAGGATAGGGCATCCCTGCTACTCATCGTCATTTAGACTGCGTCAACGTGCTAAGGAGCCAGCTTGTCTACGCCTGTCGAACCTTTGCGTTTGCTCCTGCTGGCTGATGAGCCTAGCTGGGCCGCGGCGCTGCAACACTGCTTGCAGCCGCTGGCCGGTAGTGCCGTGCTGATCAATGCGCCGAACTGGGAGTCGGTCGACAGCTTGTTTGTCAGTGACCGCAATGCGCTGGTGCTGGCCACTCCTGCGCTGCAACCGGCGCCAGGTCGTTGCGACCTGCCCATGCTGCTGCTGTTGGAAGAAGAACCTGTGCAGCCCCCGCTGGGTGTCAGCGACTGGTTGGTGCGTGAAGCGCTGAGCACCGATACCCTGCGGCGTTGCCTGCGCCATGTGCGTGAGCGTGGCGTACTGGAGGCCACCTTGCAGCGCCTGGCCGAGCAGGACCCATTGACCGGCATCGCCAATCGTCAGGGTTTCCAGACCCTGCTCACCGCACGCCTGGCCGATAACGAAGGTCGCGGTGTCGCCCTTGGCCACCTCGACCTGGACAACTTTCGGCACGCCAACGACGCCTTGGGCCATCAGGCGGGCGATCGCCTGATCCTGCAAGTGGTCGGTCGGCTCAAAAGCCAGCTCGAAGCGGGTGATCAGGTGGCGCGTCTGGGCAGTGATGAATTTGCCCTGCTGATTGATACCCGCCGTGAGCCGCAACGTGCCGAATGGATGGCTGAACGTATCGTCGAAGCGTTGGCCGAGCCTTACTGGATCGACGGTGAAAGCCTCTTGCTAGGCTGCAGCCTGGGCGTCGCGCATGCCCGGTCCGAGGGCGGTGCAGACCCACTGATGTGGCATGCCCATATCGCCATGCAACAGGCCAAGGGCACCCAGGGGTGTACGTTCCATGTGTTCAACGAGCGTATCAATCGCCATGCGCGCAGCCTGGCCGACCTGGAAACCGAACTGCGCCGCGCCTTGCGCCGTGACGAACTGGAGTTGCACTACCAGCCTCGTTTTGACCTGAAGGGTGGCCAGATCGTCGGGCTTGAGGCGTTGGTACGCTGGCGGCATGCCGAGCGAGGCCTGCTGCCACCCAGCGAGTTCGTGCCGCTGGCCGAACAGAGCGGGCTGATCGTGCCGTTGGGGTACTGGGTGATCTCCCGTGCCCTGCGCGACATGCAGGCACTGCGTGAGCATGGGGTGGCCCCTCTGCATATGGCGGTTAACCTGTCTTTCCGCCAGTTCCAGGACAGCCAGTTGCTGGCCACCTTGAGCCGGTTGATCATCCAGCATGAGGTTGATGCGCGTTGGCTGGAGTTTGAGTTGACCGAGACGGCCGTGATGCGCCGTAGCGATCTGGTCAAACAGACCATGGATGCGCTGGGCCGGCTTGGCGTGCGTTTCTCCCTGGATGACTTTGGTACCGGGTTCTCGTCGTTCGTGCACCTCAACAGCCTGCCGATTACCTTGCTCAAGGTGGACCGCAGCTTTGTCGGTGGCATGGAGCAGCGCGAAGAAAACCGCCAATTGGTTCACGCCATGATCAACCTGGCGCACAACCTGAAGCTGGAAGTGGTGGCCGAAGGGGTTGAGACTGAAGAACAGATGGCGTTGCTGCGCAGCTTCGACTGCGACCAGGCGCAGGGCTACCTGATCAGTCGTCCGCTCCCGATCGACGAATTGCTGGCCTACCTGACGCAAGGCGCTGCTCCCCTGAAAGCGACTCTGTAGGCGCTGGCCTCAAGGGAGCAGGCTTGCCTGCGAGGGTGTTGGTTAAGCGTCTGCAGCGCGGTGTGCCGGGGTCTCGCTCTAGCGCGCTTCAATACCATCAAGCAGCGCGTCCACCAGCCCTTTGGCCATTTCAACCGAGTGCAGTGTCGAGCGCAGCAGGTTCCTGTTGGGCGTCTTCGTTTCGGTCAACAGCGTGTCGGCAGTATCGTAGGCGCAGCCCAGGTAGAGCGAAACGTGTACCAGTACATCATGGGCAGCGATGCCGGGGCATACGGAGAAAAGCGGGGCGTGGCCAGCGGCGCAGCTGCCGAAAATCGTTTGGGCGGTAACGTAGGTGTGATCGAGGGGCGGATCGGGGACGATCTTTTTCATGACGAGTTCTCCTGTGAGGATGAAGCTGCGTCCACTCGTTACCACACGAGAGGGTGGCAGCTGTACGCGGGGTGGTAAACCGGGGCACAGGAACATCCGGCAGGCCGTGAGGCCTCCCGCGCACAGCCGCCATAAATGGCCGAAGACTGATGACGTTGTACCCGGGTTACCACACCCGATCGCTGTACATTCAGCGACGAAGCCAGCCTAGAGGGCCGGGTTTCCGGGGACAAGTCATCACGCATAGACAGACTGCGTAGGGTATTTCCTAGGACGCAAGATCAGCCAGCCATTTTGCCTATTCGAATCAAAATCTAACATTTGAGTCATTAAAAGACGGTGAGCCAACATACTTGGCGCGTACCTCTCGATACCCTTTCTGTTGGGGCCTTGAGGTATTTGCATTGGGTTGGATATCTGCTAGATATATAACCGTCGTTGATATCGTTTTGACTTTACGCTCGTGTGGCATGGGCAATCCAGCCATGGAGTAGAGGCGAAACCGTCGAAGAGGCTGGAGTTCTCCCGACGGGTTTAAAACAGGATGAACGTTTCAATTGGAGGCACGGATGTCGCCGTTGACTGCGCAACACTTTTCGGGAATTGCGACAGGTCACGTCACTGACAAAGCAAACCCATTTCTCCGTTTACCCAATCTTCTGAAGTGTCGACACCGTCTCGATACCGTGTTCCGGAGGGTGGCGTCTTTTGCCCAGGCCCATCCCAATAATCGCCAGCGTTTTTATGATTAAAAAGTGCACGTGAGCACAAGGTTCGTTATTGCCTTGGGCTGCGATGTGCATTGCGTGCGTCGAGGTTAATCGGTTGAGTCTTAACTACATGCTTTTCTAAGAGGGTGTAGACAAAATCAAGTAGTAAGCCGACGGGCCAGCATGCGAGCTTCAGCCAACCATACCCATGCCG
>NZ_PJQQ01000014.1:0-134933 GCF_002858665.1 Pseudomonas sp. FFUP_PS_473 | reverse complement strand
CAAGTCACCCATTCAGCCACCACAGCCAAACGGGTTGCGCTAACGCGCAACGCGCCATGCCTGGCGCACAACAAAAAACCCGCATCGCTGCGGGTTTTCCGGGTTACCGGGCTTAGTTGACCTTGGCAGCCAGCTCACCTTTGGCATAACGCTGGAACATGCCTTCCAGGGAGATCGGCTTGATCTTCGAGGCATTACCGGCAGTACCGAAGGCTTCGTAGCGGGCGATGCAGACGTCACGCATGGCCTTGACGGTTTCGGCGAAGAACTTGCGTGGGTCGAACTCGCTTGGGTTCATCGCCATGTGACGGCGCATCGCACCGGTAGAGGCCAGACGCAAGTCAGTGTCGATGTTGACCTTGCGCACGCCGTACTTGATGCCTTCGACGATTTCTTCAACCGGTACGCCGTAGGTCTCTTTGATCTCACCGCCGTACTGGTTGATGATCGCCAGCCACTCTTGCGGAACCGAAGAAGAACCGTGCATCACCAGGTGGGTGTTAGGAATGCGCTTGTGGATTTCCTTGATACGCTCGATTGCCAGGATGTCACCGGTTGGCGGCTTGGTGAACTTGTACGCGCCGTGGCTGGTGCCGATGGCAATGGCCAGGGCATCGACCTGAGTCTTCTTGACGAAGTCTGCCGCTTCTTCAGGGTCGGTCAGCATCTGGCTGTGATCCAGCACGCCTTCTGCACCAATGCCGTCTTCTTCGCCGGCCATACCGGTTTCCAGCGAGCCCAGGCAGCCCAGCTCACCTTCTACGGAAACGCCACAGGCGTGAGCCAAGGCCACGGTCTGCTGAGTAACGCGAACGTTGTACTCGTAGTCGGTTGGCGTCTTGCCGTCTTCACCCAGCGAGCCGTCCATCATGACCGAGCTGAAACCCAGCTGAATCGAACGCTGGCAGACATCCGGGCTGGTGCCGTGGTCCTGGTGCATGCACACCGGGATATGCGGGAATTCTTCGATTGCGGCCAGGATCAGGTGACGCAGGAATGGGGCGCCAGCGTATTTACGGGCACCGGCCGAGGCCTGGACGATCACCGGAGAGTCGGTCTTGTCGGCCGCTTCCATGATGGCGCGCATTTGCTCAAGGTTGTTGACGTTGAAAGCTGGAACGCCGTAGCCAAATTCAGCGGCGTGGTCCAGCATCTGGCGCATGCTAATGAGTGCCATGTTATGTGTCTCTCCCGACGAGGGTCGTTAATCGTGCAAGCCTGCCGTAGCGGCGGCTGCTATTCAAGTAGTGTGGACCAGCGCACGCTGGCCCGGCCAGTCACGGTGCCTTGCAGCCCCGTCCTATCAAATCGTTGGTTGCTACCCAGTACACCTGGCCTTCGTTACCTTGGGTGTGGAAGGCCAATACGCCATCGCTGTACAGCGCTCCGGAAGCCCCCGGCTCAGGCTTGAGCCGATAGACCCGGTCGCCGCCGCCCAGTCGAACATCCATGGACTGCTGGTGGCTATCGGCAAAGCGCCAGAACACTTCTGCCTGACTGTCGCACACCCAGCGTGTCCAGTTACCCGCAACCGGCTGAGGATTGCTCACGCAGCCTGCCAGTGTCGCCAAGCCCATCAGGGCCAGAACGCGTTTCATCACATGTCCTCTAAGACCACAACACGGTCAGCGGGTTGCATTGAATCACTGAATCACTCAAGGGCAACCATGCGCCTGACGCTGATGCTCGTCGTCATACTTTTCCAGGCCATCCGGGCCAAGCCTTTTACTGATGACCGGCGCGGTTTCGGCCTGCCATTCAGACTGGTAGCAGCCGCCCTTCGACACACCCGCCTGGTTCGCCTCAGGCGCGGCCGTGCTGGAGCAGCCACTCAGCACTGCCGCCAGGATCACCACAGGCAATAGTTTGACCATCAGGCTGCTCCCTTTGCCAGGCACTGAACGATTCAGGCCTTGGCCCGTTGTTCCAGCATGTCGACCGCCGGCAAGACCTTGCCCTCGACGAATTCGAGGAAGGCACCACCGCCAGTAGAAATGTAGGAGATATCAGCACCAACACCATACTTGTCGATAGCGGCCAGGGTGTCGCCACCACCGGCAATGGAGAACGCTTCGCTCTGGGCGATGGCGTGCGCCAGTACCTTGGTGCCATTACCGAACTGGTCGAACTCGAAGACGCCAACCGGACCGTTCCAGAGAATGGTCTTGGAGGACTTCAGCAGCTCGGCAAAGTGCTCGGCGGTTTTCGGCCCGATATCGAGGATCATGTCGTCATCGGCAACGTCAGCAACGGCCTTGACGGTGGCAGCAGCGCTTTCGGCAAATTCCTTGGCAACCACCACATCCACCGGCAGCGGCACGCTGACCTTGGCCGCAATGGCTTTGGCGGTTTCAACCAGATCAGGTTCGTACAGCGACTTGCCGACCTTGTAGCCCGCTGCCGCCAGGAAGGTGTTGGCGATGCCACCACCGACGATCAGTTGATCGCAGATCTGGCTCAGGCTGTTCAGTACGTCCAGCTTGGTGGAAACCTTGGAGCCGGCAACGATGGCTGCCATTGGCTTGGCCGGGGCGCCCAGCGCCTTGCCCAGCGCGTCCAGCTCAGCGGCCAGCAGAGGGCCCGCCGCCGCGACCTTGGCGAACTTGGCAACGCCGTGGGTCGAACCCTCGGCGCGGTGAGCAGTACCGAACGCATCCATGACGAAGACGTCGCACAGGGCGGCGTACTTCTGGGCCAGTTCATCGGCGTTCTTCTTCTCACCCTTGTTGAAGCGCACGTTCTCGAACAGCACAACGTCACCAGCCTTGACCTCAACGCCATCGAGGTAATCGGCGATCAGCGGTACATCGCGACCCAGCGCCTTGCTGAGGTAGTCGGCAACCGGCTTAAGGCTGTTTTCGGCGGAAAACTCGCCTTCGCTCGGACGCCCCAGGTGAGAGCAAACCATCACGGCCGCACCCTTTTCCAAGGCCAGCTTGATGGTCGGCAGCGAAGCAAGGATACGCGCATCGCTGGCAACCACACCGTCCTTGACAGGAACGTTGAGGTCTTCGCGGATCAGTACGCGCTTACCGTGCAGATCGAGGTCGGTCATCTTCAAAACGGTCATGAATGCAGTCCTTCAGGGCTGTTTGCGAGTGGTGCAAGTGGGGTCGGCGACA
The DNA here is from genome assembly GCF_002858665.1 of Pseudomonas sp. FFUP_PS_473. Lineage (NCBI taxonomy): Bacteria > Pseudomonadati > Pseudomonadota > Gammaproteobacteria > Pseudomonadales > Pseudomonadaceae > Pseudomonas > Pseudomonas sp. FFUP_PS_473. The sequence goes on along the minus strand of NZ_PJQQ01000014.1, from coordinate 131,811 downwards.
CGCAGGTAATGACCGGCGACGTCGAGCATACGGTTGGCGAAACCCCATTCGTTGTCGAACCAGGCCAACAGGTTCACCAGCCGGGGGCCGGAAACACGGGTCTGGCTGGCATCGACAATGGCCGAATGCGGGTCATGGTTAAAGTCGCAGCTGGCATGCGGCAATTCAGTGTAGGCCAGCAGGCCGTGCAGCGGGCCACTCAAGGCTGCTTCACGGAGTACCTGATTGACCTGCGCGGCATCAGTGTCGCGCGAGGTCTGCAGGGTGATATCCAGGCACGAAACGTTCACCGTCGGCACCCGTACCGCTTTGGCCTGGATTCGACCGGCAAGTTCCGGCAACAGGCGCTCGATACCTCGCGCCAGGCCCGTGGAAACCGGAATCACGGACTGGAAGGCCGAACGCGTGCGGCGCAGGTCTTCGTGATGATAGGCATCAATGACGGGCTGATCGTTCATCGCCGAGTGAATGGTCGTGATCGACACATACTCAAGGCCAAAGGCCTCATCCAGCACCCGTAACAGCGGCACACCGCAGTTGGTGGTACAGGATGCGTTCGAGACCAGACGCTCATGCCCGATCAGGCAGCCCTGGTTGATGCCATAGACGATGGTGGCGTCGACATCTGCCTCGCTCGCCATCGGCTGGGAAAACAGCACACGTGGCGCACCGGCATCCAGAAACCGTTGGCCATCGGCGCGGGTGTTATAGGCACCGGAGCACTCCAGCACCAGATCGATATCCAGTGCAGCCCAGTCGATACCTTCCGGGGTTGCACTGCGCAGTACTTTCACGCAGTCGCCGTTGATGTGCAGGCAATCGCCGTCGACCTTCACCTCACCGGGGAAACGTCCATGGGTGGAGTCAAAGCGCGTGAGGTACTCGAGGCTGGCCTGATCAGCCAGATCGTTCAAGGCGACGATCTCGAAACCGGCCTTCGACCCGCGCTCGAACAAAGCACGCAAGACACAACGACCAATACGGCCATAGCCGTTGAGTGCAACTCTATAAGGGCGCGGTTGGGACATAGAATGCTCACGGAACAGAAGCGTTATTCTGCAGCCTGTGGAAAACGCGGTGCGTTCAATCGCTGGCACGCCAGCGCCCACAGGAATCTCGATGCCCCTGTGGGCGCTGGTTTGCCGGCGAAACGCCGACACCAGCCCCCACAGGGCAACGCGATCAGTCTTCCAGCAGCTCTTCGGCGGTGCCCAGGATGTTCTCCAGGGTGAAGCCGAATTCTTCGAACAGGGCTGGCGCAGGGGCCGACTCGCCGAAGGTGGTCATACCGATGATGCGACCTTCCAGGCCCACGTACTTGTACCAGAAGTCCGCGTGAGCAGCTTCAATGGCGATACGTGCGCCAACTTCGACTGGCAGAACGGCTTGCTTGTAGCCAGCGTCCTGGGCGTCGAACACGGTGGTGCAAGGCATCGATACCACACGGACCTTACGGCCTTGCTCGGTCAGTTTGTCGTAGGCCTGAACGGCCAGGCCCACTTCCGAGCCGGTGGCGATCAGGATCAGCTCTGGCTCGCCAACGCTGTCCTTGAGCACATAACCGCCACGCGCGATATCCGCCACTTGAGCCGCATCGCGTGGCTGGTGTGGCAGGTTCTGACGCGAGAAGATCAGTGCCGACGGGCCGTCGTTACGCTCAACGGCGAACTTCCAGGCCACCGCCGACTCGACCGCATCGGCCGGGCGCCAGGTGTCCAGGTTCGGCGTGCAGCGCAGGCTGGCCAGTTGCTCGATTGGCTGGTGGGTCGGGCCGTCTTCGCCCAGGCCGATGGAGTCGTGGGTGAACACATACAGCACACGCTTCTTCATCAGCGCCGACATGCGCACAGCGTTGCGGGCGTATTCCATGAAGATCAGGAAGGTCGCGCCGTACGGCACGAAACCACCGTGCAGGGCCACGCCGTTCATGATGGCGCTCATGCCGAACTCACGTACGCCGTAGAACATGTAGTTACCGCTGGCGTCTTCAGCGCTGACACCCTTGCAGCCTTTCCACAGGGTCAGGTTGGAGCCGGCCAGGTCAGCCGAACCGCCAAGGAATTCAGGCAGCAACGGGCCGAAGGCATTCAGTGCGTTCTGGCTGGCCTTGCGGCTGGCGATGGTTTCGCCCTTGGCCGCAACGTCGGCGATGTAGGCAGCGGCTTTTTCCGAGAAATCGGCCGGCAGTTCACCGCTCAGGCGACGTTTCAGTTCGCTGGCCAGCTCAGGGAAGGCTGCGGCATAGGCGTCAAAACGAGCACTCCATTCGGCCTCAACAGCCTTGCCGGCTTCCTTGGCGTCCCATTCGGCGTAGATGTCGGCCGGGATTTCGAATGGACCGTGGTTCCAGTTCAGCTCTTTGCGCGCCAGGGCGATTTCGTCGTTACCCAGTGGAGCACCGTGACAGTCTTCCTTGCCCTGCTTGTTCGGCGAACCGAAACCAATGATGGTCTTGCAGCAGATCAGGGTTGGCTTATCACTCTTGCGAGCGGTCTCGATGGCGGTCTTGATCTCGTCGGCATCGTGACCGTTGACGTTGCGGATCACCTGCCAGTTGTAGGCTTCGAAACGCTTCGGCGTGTCATCCGTGAACCAGCCTTCGACTTCACCATCGATGGAGATGCCGTTGTCATCGTAGAAGGCAATCAACTTGCCCAGGCCCAGGGTGCCGGCCAGGGAAGCGACTTCATGGGAAATACCTTCCATCATGCAGCCATCACCCAGGAAAACGTAGGTGTGGTGGTCGACGACGTTGTGGCCTTCACGGTTGAACTGGGCGCCCAGCACCTTCTCGGCAATGGCGAAGCCCACGGCGTTGGCCAGGCCCTGACCGAGCGGGCCGGTGGTGGTCTCGACACCTGGGGTGTATCCATACTCCGGGTGGCCCGGGGTACGGCTGTGCAACTGACGGAAGTTCTTCAGGTCGTCGATCGACAGGTCGTAGCCGGTCAGGTGCAGCAGCGAGTAAATCAGCATCGAACCGTGGCCGTTCGACAGCACGAAGCGGTCGCGGTCGGCAAAAGCCGGGTTGCTCGGGTTGTGCTTCAGGTAGTCACGCCAAAGAACTTCGGCGATATCCGCCATGCCCATAGGGGCACCTGGGTGGCCGCTGTTGGCCTTTTGCACGGCATCCATGCTGAGGGCACGAATGGCGTTGGCACGCTCACGACGGCTGGGCATCGCTTATCTCCTGGGGGCTTGAATAAGTAACGGGACAGAAAAAGGCGGCCATTTTCGCCCAGTCACAGGCTCGGGGGCAATGACGGATGGTCGCTGTCGGGTGATTTTCCTGTGATTGAGGTTGGTTTTGGCGAATCGCCCGGTCAAACAGCCGAATTTGTCGCCGGACATGCCTTTGCACAGCCCACTCATCGCGCAATATCAAAACTTTTTGATATTGCGCTTGCGACAGCGGAGGTCGCTGACTAGACTGCCGCCCCATGAACCTACGCGTGCCGTCAGTCCGCCATGAGCAAAGCGACGAGCTGGCGGCCCTGTGCAAGGCCGGCGGCGATCCGCTGCGCCTGAATGTGTTGCGTGCACTGGCCAACGATTCGTTTGGGGTACTGGAACTGGCGCAGATCTTCGCGATCGGCCAGTCCGGCATGAGCCACCACTTGAAGGTACTGGCTCAAGCCACACTGGTCGCCACACGCCGTGAAGGCAATGCCATCTTCTACCGCCGCGCCCTGCCCGACAGCCTTCGCCTGGGTGGCAAGCTGCACGCAGCGCTGCTGGAAGAAGTGGACAGCCTGTCGTTGCCGGCCGAGGTGCAGGCACGGATGGCACTCGTGCAACAACGCCGCGCGGCCACCAGCCAGGATTTTTTCCAGCGCGTAGAAGAAAAGTTTCGTGCCCAGCAGGACCTGATCGCCGGCCTCGCACAATACCGCGAGAGCCTGCTGAGCCTGCTCGACAAGCTAAGCTTCGCCCCCGGCGCCAGCGCGCTTGAAGTCGGCCCGGGCGATGGCGAGTTCCTACCCGAACTGGCCAAGCGTTTCGAGCAGGTAACCGCCCTGGACAACAGCCCGACCATGCTCGAACTGGCGCGTCAGGTGTGCCAACGCGAGCGTCTGGCTAACGTAAACCTGCAGTTGGCCGATGCACTCAGTGCAACGGATGTCGACGCCGACTGCGTGGTGCTGAACATGGTCTTGCACCACTTCAGTGCTCCGGCCGATGCCCTGCGGCAACTGGCCACCCGTGTCAAACCAGGCGGCAGCCTGTTGGTTACAGAGTTGTGCAGCCACGACCAGAGTTGGGCCAGAGAGGCCTGCGGTGATCTCTGGCTAGGCTTTGAGCAGGACGACCTGGCCCGCTGGGCCAATGCTGCGGGACTGGCTCCCGGGGACAGCCTCTATGTGGGCTTACGTAATGGTTTCCAGATTCAGGTCCGCCATTTTCAGCGACCGACTGGCGACACTCACCATCGGTAAATATTTAGGAACCCGTCGAGATGAGCGAATACTCCCTTTTCACGTCCGAGTCTGTGTCTGAAGGGCATCCGGACAAAATCGCCGACCAGATTTCGGACGCCGTACTGGACGCAATCATCGCCCAGGACAAATACGCCCGTGTCGCTTGCGAAACCATGGTGAAAACCGGCGTAGCGATCATTGCTGGCGAAGTCACCACATCGGCCTGGGTCGACCTCGAAGAAATCGTTCGTAAAGTCATCATCGACATCGGCTACAACAGCTCCGACGTCGGCTTCGACGGCGCCACCTGCGCTGTGATGAACATCATCGGCAAACAGTCCGTGGACATCGCCCAGGGCGTTGACCGCAGCAAGCCGGAAGACCAGGGCGCGGGCGACCAGGGCCTGATGTTCGGCTACGCCAGCAACGAAACCGACGTGCTGATGCCAGCACCGATCTGCTTCTCTCACCGTCTGGTCCAGCGCCAGGCCGAAGCCCGCAAATCCGGCCTGCTGCCATGGCTGCGTCCGGATGCCAAGTCGCAGGTCACCTGCCGTTACGAAGACGGCAAGGTCGTCGGTATCGACGCCGTCGTCCTGTCCACCCAGCACAACCCTGAAGTCTCCCACAAGGACCTGCAGGAAGCTGTGATGGAGCTGATCGTCAAGCACTCCCTGCCTGCCGAACTGCTGCACAAAGGCACCCAGTACCACATCAACCCGACCGGTAGCTTCATCATCGGCGGCCCGGTAGGCGACTGCGGCCTGACCGGTCGCAAGATCATCGTCGACACCTACGGCGGCATGGCCCGTCACGGTGGTGGCGCATTCTCCGGTAAAGACCCATCCAAGGTTGACCGTTCCGCCGCCTACGCCGGCCGCTACGTGGCCAAGAACATCGTCGCCGCAGGCCTGGCCGATCGCTGCGAAATTCAGGTTTCCTACGCGATTGGCGTTGCTCAGCCGACGTCGATCTCGCTGAACACCTTCGGCACCGGCAAAATCAGCGATGACAAGATCATCCAACTGGTTCGCGAGCATTTCGACCTGCGTCCTTACGCAATCACCACCATGCTCGACCTGCTGCACCCGATGTACCAGGAAACTGCAGCCTACGGTCACTTCGGCCGTACTCCGCAGCTGAAGACAGTCGGTGACGACACCTTCACCACCTTCACCTGGGAGCGCACTGACCGCGCCGACGCCCTGCGCGCCGCTGCCGGTCTGTAAGTACCCTGCGTCACCCCAAAGCCCCTGCCGGGTAACCGGCAGGGGCTTTTTTGTGCACCACGGATACACATGTACTGACAACTTCAAGCGCATTGGCCGCTGCAACTTTCCTAGGCTTTGTATTCCTCCCGCCGAGCAAGGATGCTCGCCATGCCTGCACTACTGTTTTCCTTTCTGCTGATGCTGCTCAGTAGCGGCACCCTTGAGGCCAGCACCTGCCCCGAGTGGTCGCAACCCGATGCTCGCCAAGCGATAGAGCACCTGCAACGCCGCCTCACCACCTGGGACGAGCAGTACCATGGCCAAGGCCGGTCAGAGGTCGCTGACGAACTGTATGACCAGAGCCGTGCACGACTGCAGCAGTGGCAGCGCTGCTTTGCCCTCGACACACCGGCCGCCAACCCGCTGAGCAGTGCAAGCGGCCCCATCGCGCATCCGGTCCCACACACAGGACTGCACAAGTTGCCCGATGAATCCGCCGTGCGTACCTGGCTTATGGCAAAGGACGATGTATGGGTGCAGCCCAAAGTCGATGGCGTTGCAGCCACACTTATCTACCGCCAAGGCCGACTGGTACACCTCATCAGTCGCGGCGACGGCACCCACGGGCACGACTGGAGCCGGCACATCCCCGTACTCAGCGCTGTGAACCAAACACTGCCGGAGCCCGTCGACCTGCTGCTCCAGGGCGAGCTTTACTGGCAACTGGACAACCATGTGCAAGCCCATAGCGGCAGCCTGAATGCCCGAGCCGATGTCGCCGGGCGCCTGGCCCGCAAGCAACTCAGTAATGCGGACGGTGCGCGCATCGGTCTGTTCGCCTGGGGCTGGCCAGCAGGCCCACAGGATCCAGCCAAACGCCTGGCGCGCCTGACCGAACTGGGTTTCCCCCTGATCGGCGAGTACAGCCAGCCGATCAGCAGCGCCAGCCAAGCCGCGCACTGGCGCGAGCACTGGTATCGCACCCCGCTGCCCTTCGCCAGCGATGGCGTGGTGCTGCGCCAGGGCAGCCACCCGCCGCCCGAACGCTGGCAAGCCCACCCTCCGCACTGGACAGCCGCATGGAAGTACCCGCTTGCACAGGCGCTGGCGGAGGTGCGCGACGTGCAGTTCGGCATCGGTCGTACCGGGCGCATCAACCCGATCATTCAGGTCGCTCCGGTGCAACTGGACGACCGAACGATACGTCAGGTGAGCGTTGGCTCCCTGCAGCGCTGGCAGCAACTGGACATCCGGCCCGGTGACCAGGTTGCCATCAGCCTGGCCGGCCTGACCATACCGAGGCTTGATGCGGTGGTGCACCGCAACCCACAACGCCAGCCACTTCAAGTACCCGACCCTGCGGCCTACCATCCGCTCAGTTGCTGGCAACCGACACCCGGCTGCCGGGCGCAGTTCCTGTCCCGACTGAACTGGCTAAGCGGCAAGCAAGGGCTGAACCTGACCGGCGTTGGCCAAGGCACCTGGGAGCGGCTGACCGACAGCAGCCATGTCACCCACCTGGTTGATTGGCTGGCCCTGCCCGACAGCCAACTGCAACACATACCGGGGCTGGGCGAACGCAGCAGCAAACACTTGCAACAAAACTTCGCACAGGCTCGCCAGCAGCCGTTTTCCCGCTGGATCCGCGCCCTGGGCATACCCGCGCCCAGCCACCTCGACCTGGGTGACAACTGGCTGGAGCTGGCACAACGCGACACTGCGCGCTGGCAACAGGAAGCGGGTATCGGCCCCAGACGAGCAGCCCAACTGAGCGCATTCTTCCAGGCACCTGAACTGCAAATGCTGGCCGATCAACTGCGCCAGCATGCAATCGAGGGTTTCTAAATTTCTCGGTTCAGGGCAGCATCAACGCTTCTGCTGTCCCGCCCCCTATGGAGCCCCTATGAAACTGCTTTCACCTCTTGCCCTGTTCGCGGCCTGTAGCTTCATGGCTGCACCGCTGCTGGCCGCTGAAGAGCAACCCGGCCTGACAGGCTGCGCAGCCAAACGCCAGGCGATCAGCGAACAGATAGAGCAGGCTCGCGCCCACGGCAACAGCGAACAACAGGCCGGCCTGGAAAAGGCCCTGAGCGAAGTGACAGCCAACTGCACCGATACCGGCCTGCGCAAGGAACGAGAGAAAAAGGTCCTGGAGGCTCGACACGAGGTCGCCCAGCGCCAGAATGACCTTGAAAAAGCCATGAAAAAAGGCGACGCGGAGCGCATCAACAAGCGCAAGGACAAACTGGCAGAGTCGCGCAAGGAGTTGCAGCACGCGCTGGATGAACTGGAAAAGTGACCGCGGTGCATGCCGGCGTCACCTGCATCGCCGACCGGTCAGCGATGCAGTGCTTGCGCTCAACTGATCAGTGATTGCGAAACTCGGTATGGCATGCCTTGCAGGCCTGCTCAACCTTTTGCATCGGTGCCGCCAGCTCTGCAGGCGTCAGCGGCTGATGACGGGTAACCGCGACCAGTTCACCGGTGGCGGCCTCCATCTGCCGGGCAAGCTCCTGGAAGCGCGCCTGCTTCTGCCAGACGTCCTCACGCGCACTGGAGTCCTTTTCCTCGCGCACCTGTGGAAAATGCTTCCACGGTTCGTGCGTCAGGCCATCAAGCTTCAGCGCGCCGTCGGCAAATTTCTGGCTGTCGAACGCCAGCCGCCCACGCAACATGCCGCCCAGGTCTTCGCTGGTCTTGAGCATCTGCTTGAAGATCGCCTTGCGCTGGCCCAGCGGCGAATTCGGATCGACACCGCCACAGGCGGTCAGGGTCATGCAGGCCAGCAGTACTACACAGAGTCGTTTGAACATCATGATCGCTTCGGCTCACAAAAAAGGCTGCCAGTATCCTCGCACGGCCCCCAAAGACCAATACCCTTATCAACACTAGGGGCTGCACGTGCTGCCCAGCACGCGGCAACCTCAGGAAATCGACACCCATGAAGATGACTTTCAGCCGCCTGAACTGGCTGCTACCCGTACTGGCCCTGCTGGCCGGTTGCAATGGCGGCAACCCGGAAAAACCCAAAACGCACGCAATAGCCACCTACACCAGTGCCACCTGGAAAGACCTGCCCCAGGTAAGCGACAGCGACCTGCTGGCGGGCTTCAACGCCTGGCGCAGCGCCTGCGAACGGCTCAAGAGCGATGCCACCTGGGCTGGCACCTGCAACGCTGCCGCAAACATCGCGGCAGAACCCGGTGCGGTTCGTACCTTTCTTCAGACCCGTCTGGACGTGTTCAGCCTGCGCTCGGCCGAAAACAGCGCCAACGGCCTGATCACCGGCTATTACGAGCCGGTCTACCCCGGCAGCCTGACACGCACCGACCACGCCGGCGTCCCGGTCTACGGCGTACCTGATGACCTGGTGGTCGTCGCGCTCGACAGCGTCTACCCGGAACTCAAGGGCAAACGCCTGCGCGGGCGCCTGGAAGGCCGCACCCTGAAACCCTACGACACCGCCGACACCATCCGTCGCCAAGGCGTGAACGCCCCCGTGTTGGCATGGCTGACCGATCCGATGGATCTGCAATTCCTGCAAATTCAGGGTTCAGGCCGTATTCAGCTGGACGATGGTCGCCAGTTGCGCATCGGCTACGCCGACCAGAACGGCCACCCCTATCGCCCTGTGGGTCGCTGGCTGGTCGAACAGGGCCAGTTGAAAAAAGAAGAGGTGACCATGGGCACTATTCATAGCTGGGCCGAGGCCAACCCGACGCGGGTACCGGAACTGCTCGCAAGCAACCCAAGCTATGTGTTCTTCAGCGCCCGCCCGGACAGCAACGAAGGCCCGCGCGGCTCACTCAACGTCCCCCTGACTGCCGGCTATAGCGTGGCCATCGACCGCAAGGTAATCCCGCTGGGCAGCCTGTTGTGGCTGTCGACCACGCGCCCGGACGGCGCGCCGGTAGTGCGCCCGGTCGCGGCGCAGGATACCGGTGGCGCGATCACCGGTGAGGTCCGTGCAGACCTGTTCTGGGGTACCGGCAGCGAAGCCGGCAAACTGGCCGGTGACATGAAGCAACAAGGCCAGATCTGGTTGCTCTGGCCAAAGGGTGCGGCATTGCCAGACGTGCCTCAGGCCTGAGGGTCGATCAGGCCGATACGACGAAAAACGCGGCAATCACACCCATGCCTAGCGCCCAGACCAACGAGCGCAACAGCGCCCAGTCCGCCAGGTAGCAGATGATGTAGAGCAGACGGCTGGTGATGAACATCACCGCCAGCACGTCCTGCGTCACCTGCTCTGCGTTACCGACGACATCGGCAATGATCACTGCCGCGGCGAACGCCGGTGTCACCTCAAAGCTGTTCAACTGCGCGGCATGGGCGCGCCGGGCGAACCCTTCGAGCGTATCGAGAAACGCGCGCGGGTCGTGATTCTCGCGCAAGCCGAAACGACCACCGCCGAACTTCGCCACACCGGTACACAGATAAGGCAGGAACAGCGCGATCAGTACACACCAGAAAGCTACGGTCATGGCAGGGTCCTTTTTGGTTTCTCGGGTCAGAGTTTCATGATCAGCATGCCGATCAACACCAGCGCACAAGCTAAGAGCCTAGGCCCGCCAAAAGGTTCTTTCAGGTAGCGCATGCCAAACAGCACCACCAGAATCACACTGACCTCTCGCAAAGCCGCCGCCTCTGCCACCGAACCCAATTGCATGGCCCAAAGCACCAAGGCATAGCTGAACAACACACAGAACCCAACGGCCAGGCCGAGCCGCCATTGCTCTCGCCAGAACAATACGTAGGGCGCACGGCGGGCCACGGCGGCCAGCACCGGGAAAGGCCAGGCACTGATCAGGGTCAGCCAGACCAGATAGTCCAGCGGCTGCGACCACAACTTGATCGCCGTACCGTCCAGCCAGGTGTAGCAACCGATGCACAGGCCGATCAAGGCAACCACCGGCAGCATCGACCACGGCAGACGGTCACCGCCGCCACCCTGCCAGAGCAGGCAGGCCATGCCGCACGGGATCAGCAGAATGCCAATGATCTGCTGGGTGCTCAGCGACTCGCCAGCAAAGGTCAGGGTGAGCGCCAGCACCACCAAGGGCGACAAACCACGCATCAGCGGATAGACCAGCCCGAGGTCGCCCACCCGGTAGGCTTGAATCAACAGAAAACGGTAAAGCAACTCGAACAGTGCCGAGGCCAACATCCAGGGCCAGACCTCAACCGGCGGCACCTGCACGAAGGCCACCATGACCAGCGCAAACAGCAATGCCACCGCATCCATACTGGCGATCACCAACAGGCGCTCGCCACTGAACTTGATCAGGGTATTCCAGGTTGCATGGAGCACCGCCGCAAGCAGTACCAGAGTCGTTGCCAGCACGTATCAGTTCCTTGGCAGGTCTTGGAAAAGCCATCACTGGCCATCTGCCCACCATACTAACCGCTTCTTGGTGAGGCACTGATGTGCAAGCCACGACAAGTTCCAATAACTTCGCAGGCAAGCCAGCGCCAACAGGGCTGCCGCTCATCATGTAGGAGCCGGGCTTGCCCGCGATGACGTCGGCGCGGTACCAGCAAGTTCGCGGTGTTTCTATCGCAGGCAAGCCAGCTCCAACAGGGCTGCTGCTCAGCGTGTAGGAGCCGGGCTTGCCCGCGATGGCGTCGGCGCGGTACCAGCAAGTTCGCGGTGTTTGTATCGCAGGCAAGCCAGCTCCAACAGGGCTGCCACTCATCGTGTAGGAGCCGGGCTTGCCCGCGATGACGTCGGCGTGGTGCCAGTGAGTTCGCGGCGCTTGTATCGCAGGCAAGCCAGCTCCTACAGGGCTGCCGCTCATCTTGTAGGAGCCGGGCTTGCCCGCGATGACGTCGGCGCGGTACCAGCAAGTTCGCGGTGTTTGTATCGCAGGCAAGCCAGCGCCTACAGGGTTGCAGTTCATTTTGTTGTAGGAAAGCGCCGAAAATGCGCCGCCGTGACAGGGCACTCTGGCTGCTGGGTGGTCCTAGGACATATCCTACGAATTCTGTCGTTTCAGGGATGATTGCTCCCGGGGAAACTCGCCACTAGGCTCGATAGGTCGCTGACACATCAGCGATCGGGTTTGGCGACCCGGCATCGTGGAGCAACTCTGCCTCATCTTTATGGCAGCTGTGCGCGGGAGGGCTCAGGCCCTGCCGGGTTGCTCCGTGTTCCGGTTCGCCAACCTGCGTACAGCTGCCACCCTATGCGTTTGGCGACCATTACGTGGCGGCTTCATTCATCACGGAGCTACGTAATGAAAAAAATCGTTCCCGATCCACCCGAATTCCACGAACTCAAAACCACCGAGAAACCATTCGGCCTGTGCGATGCCGGGCACCCTCAGCTCTTTGCGGTGCGGCCGGGCATCAGTGTCGAGGACGCACTGGTGCATGCCTCGCTGTACCTGAAGTGCGCCAGCCAGACCGGCCCGCTCATGGTTGAGTATTGCAAGGAGCCGGGCCGTGGTTTTGCCCAATCGACCCTGCATTCAGTGGAAATGGCCAAAGGCATCATCGATTCGCTGCTCGACAGCCTGGAAAGCCGCTACACGCAGCCCTCCTGAGGCCTTACGGTCGAGCCGCCAGCATGAATGCTTATTTGACCTCGGTGTCGAACTGATCCTTCATGTACTTGATTTCGGTGCGCCCGTGCGGTGCCGGCAAGCCGTCCTCACCAAGGTTGACGAAGACCATCTTGTCGACGGTGAGGATGCTCTTGCGGGTAATCTTGTTGCGCACTTCACACTTGAGGGTAATGGAGGTGCGGCCAAACTCGGTCGCGGTGATACCCAGCTCGATGATGTCGCCCTGGCGCGAAGCACTGACGAAGTTGATCTCCGACATGTACTTGGTCACCACACGCTGGTTGCCCAACTGGACGATAGCGTAGATCGCCGCTTCCTCGTCGATCCAGCGCAGCAGGCTGCCGCCGAACAGGGTGCCGTTAGGGTTGAGATCTTCAGGCTTTACCCATTTGCGAGTGTGGAAATTCATCTGTACTCCTGACCTTGCTTACCAATCGATGCCGCTAATCATGGCAGAGCCAGCGCACCGGCTCCATTTAACCTCGACTATGGTCTCGATTAATCGACAGAAAGCCTTGGGTAGGAGCCTCGGCATGGCTATAATCGCCATCGTTTCATAACGGTCATCTGCACTTGATACCGTTCCCGCCACCCATCCGAGGGGCGCTGCAGCAGGTTTATCCTGTCAGGCTCGGATGGGGCGTTGTCCTGCAAGGCTTGCCTGCAGACACTAAAACGCACAACGGCGCCCATTCGCACCTTACGAATGGAGGCTCTCAATGAGCGCTGTAAACACGCCTGCAGGTTTTACCGATTTTAAAGTTGCTGACATCTCCCTGGCCGCCTGGGGCCGCCGCGAGGTAATCATCGCCGAATCGGAAATGCCTGCACTGATGGGCCTGCGCCGCAAGTACCTGGAAGAGCAACCGCTCAAAGGTGCCAAGATTCTCGGCTGCATCCACATGACCATTCAGACTGCCGTGCTGATCGAAACCCTGGTTGCCCTGGGTGCCGAGGTACGCTGGTCGTCCTGCAACATTTTCTCCACTCAGGATCAGGCTGCCGCTGCCATCGCTGCTGCCGGCATCCCTGTATTCGCCTGGAAAGGCGAGACTGAAGAAGAGTACGAGTGGTGCATCGAGCAGACCATCCTCAAGGACGGTCAGCCATGGGACGCCAACATGGTGCTGGACGACGGTGGTGACCTGACCGAAATCCTGCACAAGAAATACCCGGCCATGCTGGAAAAAATCCACGGTGTGACCGAAGAAACCACCACCGGCGTACACCGCCTGCTCGACATGCTGGCCAAGGGCGAACTGAAAGTCCCGGCCATCAACGTCAACGACTCGGTCACCAAGAGCAAGAACGACAACAAGTACGGCTGCCGTCACAGCCTGAACGATGCGATCAAGCGCGGCACCGACCACCTGCTGTCGGGCAAGCAAGCCCTGGTCATCGGCTACGGTGACGTGGGCAAGGGTTCGGCCCAGTCCCTGCGTCAGGAAGGCATGATCGTCAAGGTCACCGAAGTCGACCCGATCTGCGCCATGCAAGCCTGCATGGACGGTTTCGAACTGGTTTCGCCATTCAAGGGCGGCATCAACACCGGCACCGAAGCCTGCATCGACAGCGACCTGCTGGGCAAGATCGACCTGATCGTTACCACCACCGGTAACGTCAACGTCTGCGACGCCAACATGCTCAAGGCCCTGAAGAAGCGCGCCGTGGTGTGCAACATCGGCCACTTCGATAACGAAATCGATACCGCGTTCATGCGCAAGAACTGGGCATGGGAAGAGGTCAAGCCGCAGGTGCACAAGGTACACCGCACCGGCCACGGCGACTTCGACCCACAGAACGACGACTACCTGATCCTGCTGGCCGAAGGCCGCCTGGTAAACCTGGGCAACGCCACCGGTCACCCAAGCCGCATCATGGACGGTTCGTTCGCCAACCAGGTCCTGGCCCAGATCTTCCTGTTCCAACAGCAGTTCGCCAACCTGTCGCCAGCCGAGAAAGCCGAGCGCCTGACCGTTGAAGTGCTGCCGAAGAAACTCGACGAAGAAGTCGCCCTGGAAATGGTCCGCGGCTTCGGCGGTGTGGTCACTCAACTGACCCAGCAGCAGGCCGAGTACATCGGCGTGTCCGTCGAAGGTCCGTTCAAGCCACACGCCTATCGCTACTGATGGGCCAAAGCCGGTGCCGCTCTCAAGCGTCACCGGCTTTTTCTTGAGCCGCACCGTTTGGGCGGCTTGCTTGATCGGTTTACCAGGATTTCGCCATGTCTCAGGAACGTCGCTACAGCTTCGAGTTCTTCCCGACCAAGACCGATGCTGGACATGAAAAACTGCTCGCCACTGCCCGTCAGTTGGCTACCTACAACCCCGACTTTTTCTCCTGCACCTACGGTGCCGGTGGCTCGACCCGCGACCGCACGCTCAACACCGTGCTGCAGCTGGAGAGCGAAGTAAAAGTCCCTGCCGCCCCGCACTTGTCATGCGTTGGCGACAGCACCAACGACCTGCGCACCCTGCTCGCCCAGTACAAGGCTGCGGGCATCAAGCGCATCGTTGCCCTGCGCGGCGACCTGCCGTCCGGCATGGGCATGGCCAGCGGCGAGTTGCGTCACGCCAATGACCTGGTTGAGTTCATTCGCAAGGAAAGTGGCGATCACTTCCACATCGAAGTCGCTGCTTACCCTGAAATGCACCCGCAAGCGCGCAACTTCGAGGACGACCTCGCCAACTTTGCACGCAAGGTCCAGGCGGGTGCGGACAGCGCCATCACCCAGTACTTCTTCAACGCCGACAGCTACTTCTACTTCGTCGAGCGCGTGCAACAACTGGGCGTCGATATCCCTGTAGTGCCGGGCATCATGCCAATCACCAACTACAGCAAGCTGGCACGCTTCTCCGACGCCTGCGGCGCCGAGATTCCACGCTGGATCCGCAAGCAGCTGGAAGCCTATGGCGACGACGCGAAGAGCATCCAGGCCTTCGGCGAAGAAGTGATTACCCGCATGTGCGAGCAACTGCTGCAAGGCGGCGCACCGGGCCTGCACTTCTACACCCTGAACCAGGCCGAACCAAGCCTGGCAATCTGGAACAACCTCAAGCTGCCACGCTGACCGAAGCGGCGTTCGCGCCGCTTTCCAGTGCACTGCACGCTCGCGATTATTTGAACTTGAAGGTGCTCTAGCCTAGGCTAGGGCACCTTTGTGCTTTTCTCTATTGGACTATTGGACTGTCACCCTGCCTATGTCTCTAGCTTCTCAACGACCGCAACTGGTTTACCTGGTGTTCGGTGCCCCCACATACCACCAGGAAGCCCAGTTCAGTATTGCCAGCGCCTTGACCAATCTGCGCAAGACACCTGGCGAAGCTATTGATATACAGGTTTTCAGTGATGACCCTGAGCCATACCGTCACCTGCCCGTTACGGTCCACACACTGGATGCAGAAACCCGCACGCAGTGGAACCAGCCCCATGGTTATCATTTCCGCAGCAAACACGTCGTGCTGCGTCAGGTGCTGGAGCAGCATGAACTGGCGCTGCTGATCGACACCGATACGTTCTTCCATCGCTCTCCGATTGAACTGTTTCGACGCATAGCACCGGGTACCTTGCTGTGTAATGCCATAGGCGGCCACTACGGCGATGACCCCAAAGCGCCACTGTATGAGGCACTCGCCACGGTACTGCGCAGCCGCGATCTGGCAGACGACCAGATGCCGCTGCTGAACTCAGGGGTGATGGGCTTGCACTGCAGCGACGCAGCACTGCTTGATCGCTCGATCGCCTACATGGATGAGTTCTACCTGCAGGCCAAAGGCGCCTATACGCTGGAAGAGTTCTGCCTGGCAGTGGCGGCTTACCGCTCAATGAAGGTCAACGAATGCCCTGACCTGATCCATCACTATTGGAGCCGCAAGCAACTGTTCAGGGCCAAGATCCAGGCATGGCTGCGCAAGCACGGCGACGCACCACTCAGCCCTGAAGCCATGGCCGACATACCGCATGTCAACGCAAAGCTGCCACGGCCACCCGCACTGCAACGCATGCTGTACAAGACCGTGAGCCTCGCACTGCCCGAACAGCAACGCCAGTTCCTCCGTGAACTGCTGTATGGCTGCTATGCCTACCCCAACGAGTTCGACCGCGCCTGCGGTTCAGCCTGGTGGGACAAGGCCCTGGAGAACGTCCAGGCGCGCCTTGGCCGAGCATTGACCCGCGAACAGTTGAAGCGCTGGCTGCAGCAACCGGCGCTGCGTCTGGCACTGGGCAAACAGCACCCAAGCGTTCAACAGCACCTGCTGCTGAAGCTGCAGGACTGAATCCAGACGCAGTCACCACTGGTCATCCTGAACCGGTCGTCGTACTCTGCCGACATGTTCGATTTCGCCCGTCTACTGACAGCGCTGTTTCTAGCTTGCCTGAGCACTTTCGCCCTGGGCGAAAAGCTGCGTATTGTTACCGACCCTTGGCCACCCTATGCCTACCAGGAAGGAGAGGAGATCAAGGGGATCGACTACGAGGTGACGGCCGAAGTCTTCAGGCGCCTGGGTGTCGAGGTGGAGTGGCAGTTCCTGCCCTGGAAGCGCTGCCTGAACATGCTGGAACAGGGGCAGGCAGACGGCGTGCTGGATATTTTCCAGACCCGTCAGCGTGACAGCCTGCTGTTTTACCCCAGCGAACCGCTGTCGACCGTAGAGTTCGCGCTGTTCTATGCCAAGGCTCGCCCGCACGTGGTGAACAGCCTGGACGACCTCAAGGGGCTTACTGTCGGCACTTCGCCCGGCTACACCTACGACCCGACCTTCACGGAGTCAACCGCGTTCAACCGCGAGCCCGCCCCCAGCCACGAGGCCAACTTCGGCAAACTGCAACTTGGCCGTATTGACCTGCTGATCACTGATCGTCGGGTCGGCCGCTACCTGATTGCCACCCTGGGCCTGGAGCAGGAGGTCGGTGAGCTGCCCTTGGTCGTCAGCCAACAGCATCAGTACCTCGCCGTACGTCGAAATGTCGGCATGGACCTTCTGGCGCAACGCTTCGCGGCTGAGCTACGGCGCTTCAAGAAGGAGCCTGCCTATGCCGCGCTGTCAGCCCGTTATGACAGTGCCGCAATAAAAAATCAGCCCGCCGTTGAGCAGCAGGAACGCAGCACTCACTGAATGCTCTGTTATACTCGGGCATTCCCGCCAGGCTTACGCCCGGACGCTCGACCTTGAAACAGCCATCCTGACCGGTAGAACCGCGCGTTTAGACACCCGCTCGCCGCTCCCGGATGCACATTGAAGGCCAAGCAGGACCGGACGCGATAGCATCTGCAGATGCCCGTCGCGCCAGGCAAGATCATCCCAATGGGCTCAGCCCCCACTAGAACAGGATTTCTCATGTCCTTTGCTTCCCTCGGTCTCTCCGAGGCTCTAGTCCGCGCTATCGAGGCTGCGGGCTATACCCAGCCCACTCCGGTGCAACAGCGGGCGATTCCCGCCGTGTTGCAAGGTCGCGACCTGATGGTGGCGGCGCAGACAGGTACTGGCAAAACCGGCGGTTTCGCACTGCCAATCCTTGAACGCCTGTTTCCCGGCGGCCACCCCGACAAATCCCAGCGTCACGGCCCGCGCCAACCACGTGTTCTGGTGCTGACGCCAACCCGTGAACTGGCCGCACAGGTACACGACAGCTTCAAAACCTATGCCCGTGACCTGAATTTCATCAGCGCGTGCATCTTCGGTGGTGTTGGCATGAACCCGCAGGTGCAAGCCATGGCCCGCGGTGTCGATGTACTGGTGGCCTGCCCTGGCCGCCTGCTGGACCTCGCCGGTCAAGGCAGCGTCGACCTGTCGCACGTCGAAACCCTGGTGTTGGACGAAGCCGACCGCATGCTCGACATGGGCTTCATCCACGATGTGAAGAAGGTCCTGGCCCGTTTGCCGGCCAAGCGCCAGAACCTGCTGTTCTCGGCCACCTTCTCCAAAGACATCACCGACCTCGCCGACAAGCTCCTGCACAACCCGGAGCGTATCGAGGTCACCCCACCGAACACTACCGTCGAGCGGATCGAGCAGCGGGTCTATCGCCTGCCGGCCGGCCACAAGCGTGCGCTGCTGGCCCACTTGATCACCGTCGGCGCCTGGGAACAGGTACTGGTCTTCACCCGCACCAAGCATGGCGCCAACCGCCTGGCCGAGTACCTGGAGAAGCACGGCCTGACCGCCGCCGCCATCCATGGCAACAAGAGCCAGAATGCCCGCACCAAAGCCTTGGCCGACTTCAAGGCCGGCACTGTACGGGTCATGGTTGCCACCGACATCGCCGCGCGCGGCCTGGACATCGATCAACTGCCTCACGTAGTCAACTTCGAGCTGCCGAACGTTGAAGAGGACTACGTACACCGCATCGGCCGTACCGGTCGTGCTGGTCGCTCGGGCGAGGCCATCTCGCTGGTCGCACCCGACGAAGAGAAACTGCTCAAGAGCATCGAACGCGTTACCCGCCAGAAAATCGCCGACGGCGACCTGATGGGCTTTGATGCTTCGGCCATTGAGGCCGAGAAACCCGAAACCCGCGAGCGTCCACAAAACACCCCACGCACTGGCCGTGGCCAGCGTGCCGATGGCACCAACACCGGCAGCGGTGGCCGCAAGGACAAGGGTAAGGATAAAGGCAAGGAAAAGGACAAGGCCGGCGAGAAGTCCGCTGAAAAGGCCGCTGGTGGACGCCAGGAACGCAAGCCACGCGACAAGAAACCGCGCCCGGCTCAAGCCGCTGGCCAATCGGCTATTCCTCCAGTGCCCGCCAACCGCGATCCGGAAGAATTCCTGGACGACGAAGTCGATAATTTTGGCAACCGTGCCGACTACGTCAGCCCTTACCAGAACAAGGGTGGCCAGGGCCGCAACCGTCGCCCAGGCGCTCCAGCCAACAGCAACGGCGGGGCTGCCCAGCCACGCGGTGGCCAGGGCCGTAGCAACAACCCTCGTAGCGGTGGTGCAGCCAATGCAGGCGCCAACGGCGAGAAGCGTGGCGGTGCACGTAACGGTGCGGGCTCGGGTGGCCGTGACGGCCAGCCACGCCGTGACGGTGCCAACCGCAACCGTCGCCCTGCCCGCGAAGAGTCTTCGCGCCAGGAACCGGCCGTACGCAACCCTCGTGAAGGTCAGCCGCAACCGAAGATCATCCACAAGGAATCCAAAGTGGATCGCTTCCCGACCGCCGAGCAGTTGGAACAACTGCCAAGCCGTCCACGTGGCGAAAAACCGGCGCTGCTGACGCGTAACCGCTGATTCAGACGCCAACAAAAACGCCGCCCCATGGGGCGGCGTTTTTGTTGGTGCAGTAACCCGATTACTTCTGCTTCACGCCTTCCAGCGAGATGTCCAGGTCCAGAGTCTGCGAAGCTGGGCCCGGGCCCTTGATGCCGAAATCGTTCAGGTTCAGCGTAGTGGTGGCATTGAAGCCAGCACGCTCGCCGCCCCATGGGTCTTTGCCTTCACCGTTGAAGGTTGCCTTGAACACTACCGGCTTGGTCACGCCGTGCAGGGTCAGGTCACCCGCGACATCAGCGGTTTTCTCACCGGTCGACTTGACGCTGGTAGAGACGAACTTGGCATCAGGGAATTTGCTGACGTCGAGGAAGTCCTTGCTGCGGATGTGCTTGTCACGCTCGGCATGGTTGCTGTCGAGGCTGGCGGTTTTCAGGTCAACGGCAATTTTGCTGGCTTCTGGCTTGGCGCTGTCCCAGCTGAAGGTACCGTCAAAGTCCTTGAAGGTGCCATGGATGAAACTGTAGCCAAGGTGGCTGATTTTCCAGTCGACGAAAGCGTGCTGGCCTTCTTTGTCGATTTTGTAATCAGCAGCCATGGCCTGACCAGCCGACAGCAGTGCAGTACCAAGCGCCAGTGCGGCAAAAGTCTTTTTCAACATGCGTCTGTATCCTTTTTGCAGGTTAGGTTGAACATCAAGCTTTGCGGCCCAGCATGCGGACAAGGGTCGCGTCACGGTCTATAAAGTGGTGTTTAAACGCCGCCAGGGCATGCAAACCGGCAAAGATCACCACGCCCCATGCCACGTAGAAGTGGATTTCGCCGGCAAGGTCCGCCTGATCAGGCAGATTGCTGAGCAATGCAGGGACCTCAAACAGGCCGAATACCGGAATGCCCACGCCATCCGCGGTGGAGATCAGGTAGCCACTGATCAGAACAGCGAACAGGCCCAGATAGAGGAGACTGTGGCCAGCCTTGGCAGAAACCCGGGTAAATGTGCTGTAACTGGCCAACGTCGGCGGTGGCGGGCTGACAAAGCGCCAAATGACCCTTAGCAACATGATCGCCAACACAGTCAAGCCGATACTCTTGTGCAGATCGGGCGCGGTGTGACGCCAGGCGCTGTAGTAATCAAGGCCGACCATCCATAGGCCCAGGCCGAACAGGCCGAACACTGCCAATGCCACGCCCCAGTGCATGACAACACTGACCAAGCCATAGCGAGAAGATGAGTTTCGCAACTGCATTGCCGAATTTCCCTGTAAGAACTGTTGCCAAGACTAACGAGTTATCTATCGAATTAAAGCGGAAAATTTCGCTTTGAAATATCGAGAAAAACGATTGTTAGCGTGGAACGCTGGCATTAAGGAAAGATTAACGCTAGGCACTAGCGCTAATGGCAACGGGCGTGGAGAGGCATCAGAACGAGGCCGGCATGGGGATTGCCGGCAAGGCCGGCTCTTGAACGAGCCGGCCGCTACATCGGTAACAGGCTACTGAGCGCTGGCCTGAGTGTTGGTGGTCTTTTTCTTCACGGGCTCAGCCTTGGCAGCGGTTTTTTTCACCGGTGCCGGCTTGGCTGCTGTCTTCTTGGCTACCGGCTTCTTCGACGGCGTAGCCTTGGCAGGGGCAGCCTTGGCGGGCGCAACCTTGGCCGGTTCCTCTTTCGCTACAGGAGCCACAGGCGGCGCCACTGGGGCAGGTGCAGCCACTGGAGCCGGCGCTGGAGCAGCCTGCACAGCCTTCACCGCAGGTGGTGCTGCCGGTTTGTCAGCGCCACCGAACAGACGCGAGAAGAAGCCTGGCTTGCTCTCCTTGGCCGCGACGGCGCCTGCCGTTGCAGCTGCAGCGCCAACGGCTGCGGCTTTAAGCGGGTCGACGGTTTTACCCGCAGCCAGGTCCTGTACCTGGTTGGCCGCGCGCTGACCGCTGCGCAGGGCACCTTCGAGCGTGCCGGGGTACAGCGCATCGGTGTGCTCACCCGCGAAGGCGATGCGCTGCATAGGGCGCTCCCACAGGCGCCAGTACTTGCTGATCTGCCCCGGACCAAACGCCAGGTAGGAGCCGCCAGTACCCGCGTCGGTGCTGTAACGACGCACCTCATAGCCGGTAAACGCTCCTCGCGCCTGTGGATAAAACGCGTGCAGGCGGATCAACACCTGATCGACCATCTGTTTGTCGCCGAACGCCTGAAGCAGGCGAGCGTTGTCACCCGACAGGTTGATCACTACGTTGGCACCGCCCTTCAGCGCAGGTTCGATCCAGAGCATGCCAAGGCCGGTGTTGCTGTAGATTTCACCGGACATCCGCGCACGGCTTTCCCAGACTGGCGTCTTGAACTTCAGCATCAGCTGATCGCGCCAGCCGTAGTTGGTGCCCTTGATCGCCGCCAGGTGCAGGTTGTCCAGGCCCGGCGTCATTTGGATCTTGGCCAACGCCCGCAATGGCACGGCCAGGACCACGTAATCCGCCTGGTAACCGACACTGCCGACCTTGACGGTAACACCGTCTTTGTCTTGGCTGATCGCCGTGACCGGCGAACTGGTCTTGATGGTTTTCAGCTGTTTGACGAACGCCTGGGCCAATACCGGGCTGCCGCCAGGCAGGCGGGCGGCACGCAGGTCACGGTCGTTGACGCCACGATAGACTCGATTCTGCTGGGCGAAATACAACAGCGACAGGCGCGATGGTTCGTCATAACGGGTACGGATCTGCTGGTTGATCAACTGCCGCGCGGTAGCGGGCAGTTGCAGCTTGTCCAGCCAGGTGGCGACGTTCATCTGATCCAGGGCGAACAGGGTGCTATTGCCCGCCGGGTTTTCCGGGTCGTTGATCGAACGGGCCAGGTCGTCGAGGGTTTTCTCATAACGCTTGATGGCCTCGGCGGTGGCCGGCTGCTTGGTTGCCAGGTCCGCAGCGCTGAAGTACTCGCCGTCGATCAGGTAGCCCGGCGTACGAACGAACTCGGGCGCCGGCAGGGTGCTGAGCTTGAAGGTGTCCAGGTACTTGTTGAGGATCGGCTGTGCCTTGCTGTTGCCAATCCACTCGCTGGTGGCCAGGCCTGAACGCCCACCCATGCTGGGTTTGGCTTCCAGCAAGGTCACCTGCCAGCCCTTGCTTTGCAATTCATAGGCAGCGGTCAGGCCCGCCAGGCCACCGCCGACGACAATCGCCGTCGGCTGCTTGGCGGCCGCCAATGCCCCCGTACTGAACAGCCCAATCATTACTAACGCGCACGCGCGCAGCCAACCAGCAGACATTTGGCGAACTCCGGATCAAAGGCAGATAAAAGTGGGGGTGAGCACCCCAAGAAAGCTGCGTGAAGGATACGCCAGCATGGTCGGCCTCGCCAGCGAGCCAGGGCAGGATCACGCACTATGGGTTGTTCTCCTCCAACGCTTTGCATAGGCTTGCGCGCATACCCGAATACGCATCGCCAGGAGAGAGCCGATGGGCCTGAATCAACAGTGGATGCAACGTGACCTCAAGGTCCTGTGGCACCCCTGCACCCAGATGAAAGACCACGAGCAACTGCCGCTGATCCCGATCAAGCGCGGCGAAGGCGTCTGGCTCGAAGATTTTGAAGGCAAACGCTACCTGGATGCGGTCAGTTCCTGGTGGGTGAATGTGTTTGGCCATGCCAACCCACGCATCAACCAGCGCATCAAGGATCAGGTCGATCAACTTGAGCACGTGATTCTGGCCGGTTTCAGTCATCAACCGGTCATCGAACTTTCAGAGCGCCTGGTCAAACTCACGCCTGACGGACTCAATCGGTGTTTTTACGCCGATAATGGGTCTTCCTGCATCGAAGTCGCACTGAAAATGAGCTTTCACTACTGGCTGAACCAAGGCCAGCCGGAGAAAAAGCGCTTCGTCACCCTGAGCAACAGCTACCACGGCGAAACCATCGCGGCCATGTCGGTCGGTGACGTCCCGCTGTTCACCGAAACCTACAAGGCGCTGTTGCTCGATACGATCAAAGTACCAAGCCCAGACTGCTATTTGCGCCCAGAAGGGGTCAGTTGGGAGGCGCATTCGCGCACGATGTTCGCGGCCATGGAACAGACCCTGGCCGAACACCATGCGACCATCGCGGCAGTCATTGTCGAGCCCTTGATTCAGGGGGCCGGTGGCATGCGCATGTACCATCCGGTGTACCTCAAGCTGTTGCGCGAAGCCTGTGACCGCTACGGGGTTCACCTGATCCACGACGAGATCGCCGTAGGCTTCGGCCGTACCGGAACGATGTTCGCGTGCGAGCAGGCCGGCATCCGGCCAGATTTCCTCTGCTTGTCCAAGGCCCTGACCGGTGGCTATCTGCCGCTGGCCGCCTGCCTGACCACCGACCAGGTGTACAACGCGTTCTACGACGATTACCCGACCCTGCGTGCGTTCCTTCATTCGCACAGCTATACCGGCAACCCGCTGGCCTGCGCGGCGGCCCTGGCGACCCTGGATATCTTCGAGCAAGACAACGTCATCGAGAACAACAAGGCCCTGGCCCAGCGCATGGCCAGCGCCACGGCACACCTGGCCGATCATCCGCATGTGGCCGAAGTGCGCCAGACGGGCATGACCCTGGCCATCGAAATGGTTCAGGACAAGGCCAGCAAGACGCCTTACCCGTGGCAGGAGCGGCGCGGCCTGAAAGTCTTCGAGCACGCGCTCAGCCGCGGCGCACTGCTGCGCCCACTGGGCAGCGTGGTGTACTTCCTGCCGCCGTATGTCATCACCCCGGAACAAATCGATTTCCTTGCCGAAGTCGCCAGTGAAGGCATCGACCTCGCCACGCGTGACAGCCTGAGCGTTGCCGTGCCCAGTAACTTCCACCCAGACTTCCGCGATCCGGGCTAGCGCACACCCTGGGGGCCGGCCCTACCGGCCTTCGGGGGTGAGCAATGCGCCAATCGCCCGTTTTGATTCAGAGACCGACATGAGACTGTCCCGTTTTTTCATTGATGCCCCGCTGAGCCTTGGCGAGCATGACCTGCCTGAAGCCCAGGCCCATTACATCGGCCGCGTACTGCGCATGGCCACTGGCGACGCTGTACAGCTGTTTGACGGCAGCGGCCAGGAATACCTCGGCGAGTTGCTGGAAGTCGGCAAGAAAAACGTGCGCGTGGTGCTCAGCGAAACCCTGCCGGGCCAAGCCGAGTCGATGCTGCACGTCCATCTGGGCCAAGGCCTGTCACGCGGCGAGCGGATGGACTGGGCAATCCAGAAGGCCACCGAGTTGGGTGCCAACGAAATCACCCCGATTGTCAGCGAGCGCTGTGAAGTCCGCCTCAAGGACGAGCGCGCCGACAAGCGCCTGGCCCACTGGCGCCAGGTAGCGATCAGCGCCTGTGAACAGTGCGGTCGCTCACGCCTGCCGGTCATTCATGCCCCTATGCTGCTGGCCGACTGGCTCAAGCAACGCGACGAAGCGCTGAAGCTGGTCCTGCACCCAGTCGCCGAGCCAATGATCAGCCACGCCAGACCCGAGCACCTGGCCTTTTTGATTGGCCCCGAAGGCGGCCTCTCGGAGGCGGAAGTCGAACAGGCCAAGAGCACCGGATTTCACGCCGCCCGCCTGGGCCCACGGGTACTGCGCACGGAAACCGCACCCGTGGTAGCACTGGCCGTTGCCCAACAACTGTGGGGTGATTTCTAAAGCACGTAGAAAAACACCGCGACAAAATGCATCAGGCTGCCGGCGATCACGAACAGATGCCAAATGCCGTGCCAATGGCGAAAGCGGCTGTCATAGGCAAAGAAGATGATCCCGATGGTGTAGAACGCCCCACCACCGGCCAGCCAGGCAAACCCCGCAGTGCCCAGGCTGGCCAGTAGCGGCTTGACCGCGACCAGCACGATCCATCCCATCACCGCGTAGATGACGATCGACATCACCCGCGCCTCGGAGCGCGGTTTGATTTCCTGCAGCATACCGATCACTGCCAGCCCCCAGACGGTGCCAAACAGGCTCCAGCCCCAGGGGCCACGCAAACTGACCAGGCAGAATGGCGTGTAACTGCCCGCAATGAGCAGGTAGATCGACAGATGATCAAGCTTGCGCATGACCGTTTTGGCCTTGCCGCGTACGCTGTGATAAAGCGTGGAGATGCTGTACAGCAACAGCAAGGTGAAGCCGTAGATCGTCAGGCTGACAATTTTCCAGGGGTCGCCTTGCAGTACCGCAATCCCTATCAGCCATGTCGCGCCGACAGCGGCCAGTAGCGCGCCGACGAGGTGGGTCCATGCATTGAAGCGTTCACCATGGTACATGTGGCGCTGCCCTCCAAGGTCCTCTTGCAGGCTCATGCTACACAGGCATTCGCCTCAAACCACCCCCGCCTCTAGTAGTAGACGCTCCAAGGCGACCAGATCCGGCACCCGCGCCACCAACTCACCGACCTGCACGGCCGCCAACTCCAGCGGGGCCAACGGCACATCAACGTAGTTGAGCTGGCTGTCCAGCTTGCAGGAGCGCGGGATGCCCTGCACCAGTAACGCCATGAAACGCAGGCGGCTGTCGCCCAGCGAGTTGAGCACGACGATCCGTGCCCGCTCGCCCACCTGTGTAGAGCCGCCACACGCGGCCTCGAAACTGATCAGAGGCAAGCGCTGATTGCGCCAGTCGATCCACCCCAGGTGCCAGTCGAAACCCTCCAACACCTGCATGCCAGGACGATAGCCAATCAGCTCGGCCACCGCGACGTTCGGCAACACCAGGCTGCGATCACTCAGCGGCAGTAGCAGACCGGTCAGGCTGCTACGCCCCCCGTTGCGGACGGGTTGTTCAAGCATTGTGCGTACTCCACTGGGCAATACTCTGCAGCAGCACCGACTCTTGATACGGCTTGCCCATGTATTCATTCACGCCAATGGCCATCGCCCGGTCACGGTGCTTTTGCCCGGTACGCGACGTGATCATGATGATCGGCAGGTCCTTGAGCCGCGGGTCCTGGCGAACCCGGGTCGCGACCTCGAAGCCATCCATGCGCGGCATTTCGATGTCGAGCAAGACCACGTCCGGGCGGTGCTCCTGCAACAACGCCATGGCATCGACGCCGTCCTTGGCGGTCAGGACGTTCATGCCGTGGCGCTCAAGCAGGCGCCCAGTGACCTTGCGCACAGTCACCGAGTCATCCACGACCAACACCAGCGGTGGGCGCATGACGGTACGCTCGGCCAACGTATGCAGTGAGCCACGCTCGGCACTTGGCAGTTGGGCGGGTCGCAACTGCTGCGCGCGCAATTGGGCGAGCAAGTCGAGAATCAGCACCACTCGCCCATCCCCCAGGATGGTCGCCCCGGACAGCCCTTGAACCGAAGCGAACTGCGGCCCCAGGCTCTTGACCACGATCTCGCGACTGGCGGACAGGGCATCGACCTGAACCGCAAACTGCTGTTCTTGAGAATGCACCAACAGCACGGGCAGGGGCAGGGTCTGGCCGAGCAAGCGAGGTGGCGGCAGATCCTCCAGAAGCCCCCCCAGGTAGTGCAGTTCATAACGGTGCCCAGCGTACTCATAACGCGGAGGATCCAGCTGGTAACAGGCTTCGAGCTCGGCCGGAGGCACCCGGACGATACCCTCGATGGTGTTCAGCGGGATCGCATACTGCTCATCGCTACTGTGCACCATCAACGCCCGGTTGACCGACACGGTAAACGGCAAGCGAATCAGAAAGCGCGCACCTTTACCCGGGATCGAGTCGATGATCATCGACCCGCCCAGTTGCTTGACCTCCTCATGCACCACATCCATCCCCAGCCCTCGCCCGGAGATCTGGGTGATTTTTTCAGCGGTGGAGAACCCTGGCTGCAAAATGAACTGCATGACCTCGTGATCACTGATCTCGGCGGCCGGGTCCAGCAGCCCGCGCTTGATGGCCTTGCGGCGCACGGCCTCCAACGACACACCGGCACCGTCGTCCGACATCTCGATGACGATATCGGCACCTTCATGCAGCAGGTTCAAGGCAATCAGCCCTTGCTCCGGCTTGCCCGCGGCAAGGCGCACCTCCCGGGGCTCCAGGCCATGGTCGACTGCGTTGCGCAGCATGTGTTCCAACGGTGCGACCATGCGCTCAAGCACACTGCGATCCAACTCGCCTTCGGCATTGCCGACCACTAGCTCGACCTGTTTGCCCAACTCGCTGGCGACCTGGCGAACCACCCGCTGCAGGCGCGGTACCATGCGCTCGAACGGCACCATGCGGGTGCTCATCAGACCTTCCTGCAGGTCGGTATTCACCCGTGCCTGCTGCTGCAACAGGGTCTGCGCCTCTTGGGCGCGGATACTCAAGGTCTCTTTCAGGTCGAGCAGGTCCGAAGCCGACTCAAACAACGCACGGGACAACTGCTGCAATTGCGAGTGACGGTCCATTTCCAGCGGGTCGAACTCTTCATAACCCAGCGGCTCACCTTCGCTCGGCTGCGCACCGAGCGCGCGGCCCTGGGTTTCGCTGTCGAGCCGACGCAACAGGTCACGCATCCGCTCCAGCGTGGTTTCCATTTCACCCAGGGCCGTTTGCGCATCATTCACCTGCTGCTCGATACGCCCGCGAATGATTGAATTCTCACCGGCGAGGTTGCCCAGGTCGTCGAGCAGCTCAGCAGCCACTTTCACCTGGTCGGCCGCCGGTCGTTCAGGCGTCGGGGCAGGCGCCTCGGCTACCACGCTGTCGCTTTGTGGTTGGCTTTCGCTGACCGCAGCACTGGTGAAATTACGGATGTAGTCGATCAGTGCGGTGGGGGCAGGCAGCGGTTGCTGCAGGCGCACGGCATCGAGCATGTGTGCCAGGCGGTCATGGCAATTCTGCAGCAGGCTGAACAGCGCCGCACTGGGCTGAAGATGACCGGCGGCCAACTGCTCAAACAGAAACTCCAGTTCATGGGCGAGGTCGCCAATCGGTGCGATCTCGACCATCCGCGCGCCCCCTTTCAGGGTGTGCAGATCGCGTAACAGGTTCTCCACTTCCAGCGTATTGCGTGGCTCAGCCTGCCAGCGCAACAAGGCTGCCCCAGAGCTTTCGACGATATCGAAACCTTCCTCCAGGAAAATCTCCAGCAGCTCCTTGTCGCCCTCTTCTGCCGGCTTCTGTGTCACCGGCTGAACCGGCGCAGGCCCGGCGTCCTCCTGACGGAACTCACGCAATGCCGTGAGCGCGTCAAGCGCCGATAACGGCATCTGGCCCTGTTGTAACTGGTCGAGCATCCGGGCCAACAATGCGTGACTGTCGAGCAGCAGTTCAAACAGCGCTGGCGATGCATTGAAACGCCGATCCACCAGGCCCTCATAGAAGCTTTCCAGTGCCTGGGCCAGTTCGGCTACGGCACTGACGCCAGCCATCTGGGCGCCACCGTTGAGGGTATGCCAATCGCGTTGCAGCGATGACAGCGCGGCGCTGTTTTCAGGCTCGACACGCCAGCGTGCCAGGGTTTGATCAGCCCCCTCGAGAATATCCACGGCCTCTTCGAGGAACAGTTGCACCAGCGTTTCGTCGGGTAACTGCTCGGCCAGGGCCGCCGTCGCCTCGCCCAACTCATGCACCTGCGACTGCCCGTCGGCGCTACGAACCAGGCCCATGGCGGCAGGGTCCAGCCCCTCCTCCAACAGTTCACGCAAGGCGTGCAGGTGCTCAGGGCTGGCCTGAACTTCCTGGCCCGCAGCGATCTGGTCGAGCATGCCGATCAGCGCCTCATGGGCATGCTGCGCCTCCTCGAAGAAACGCGGGCTGACCACAACACTGCTTTCCTCAACAGCGCCGTAGAGATCGAGCAAGGCCTCGCAGAGCTCATCCACCTGCCAGAGGTCCGCCAGGTGTGCGCTCTGCCCCAGCGTGGTCAATTCGTCGAGCAGGGCGCTCAGCTCCTGACGCTGCTCGGGGTGTTCCTGCCAACGCAGCAGCAACGACTCGGCATCAAGCAGAATGTCCATGCCCTGCGCCAGGAAGCTGGCAATCAACTGTGGGTCACGCTTGACCCGCAGGCCTGCACTAGGCGCCTCCAGCAAGGCCCGCAAACGGGTCTTCACCGCCTGATCTACCTGTTCGATCAGCAGCTCGGCACCCATGATCGGTGCCAACGGTGTGCTGTCGAGCTGCTCCAGGCCCCGGTGCAACAAGGCATCAGCGGTTTGCAGCAGGTAGATCTCGTCCAGATCAACACCCAATTGATGAGCCTTGTACTCACGTACGAGCAGGTCAAGGGCAGCCGCCAGCTCAGCAATCGGCACCACCCCCGCCATTGCCGCGCTGCCTTTGAGGGTATGCAGGGCCCGTTGCAGGTCGTCACTGACCGGCAGCGGCAGTTGCTCATCGGCACTCTGCAGGAACGCATCAAGGCTGGCCAAATGGGCCTGCGCTTCATTGCGGAAGATCTCCAGCAACTGCGGGTCAATGGCCTCGGCGTTGTCGGTCTGCGGTACATCGTTCATGGCCAAGGCATGCAAGTGCAGTGATAACTGCTCCACCGTCTCGTTCATCAGTGGCCGGCCTTCGGCGTATTCGGCCAGTAACGCTGGAAACAGCGCCAACGCCTGCTCCAGGCTTGCCAGTACCGGCTCCCCCGGCGCCACACGGCCTTCGAGCATGCGGTTAAGCAGATGTTCTGCCGACCACGCCAGTTCAGCCACGACCATTGCATGCACCATCCGCCCGCTACCCTTGAGGGTATGAAAGCCTCGACGCAGCTCGACCAACACCGGTCGCAGGCGCGTATCACTGCGCCACTGGACCCACTGCTCATTCAAGTGCTGAAGAACATCCTCGGCCTCTTCGAGAAACACCTCGCGAAGCTCGTCATCGATTGTCGCGACGTCTGCCTCGACCGGTGCCGACATCTCGACACGCGGTGACTCGAGCACATACCCCAGCACCGTGAAACTACGCTCAGCCTGCTCAAGGAAGCGCTCGACCTGCGCCTGAGGATCAGCGCTCAGGTACTGCAGGTAACATTCAAGGTTGCAGATGGCGTCGGCGAAAGGCTCCAGGGTACTGGCATCCGGCAGTTGCTCACTGCCGAGCAAGCGGCTTTCGACATAGTCGCCACAGTAGCGCAACAAGCGCGACGCACGCGGCAGCATGAGCATCGCCAGGGCACCACGAACTTGCGTGAAGAGCCCTGGCAATGGCTCCAGGCGCTGGCGCTCCCAACCGCCCTCCAAGGCATCGGCGATCAGTTCCTTGGCTTGCTGCAGCACCCCATGAGATTCATCAAAGACCACTTGGCGTACTTCAGCCAGATCGGCACCCGGCGGCTGGGCCTGCCCAGGCGAATCAATCGAACCGACCATGCCGGCCAGCGTCGCCTCGACATACAGCAACGCACCCGCCACATCCATCAATACGGCATCGTCCGGGGCGCGCTGCCCGCGTGCCAGCCCCTGCAAGACCGAAACCTGATCGATGATGACCCGGCGCGGCTGGCCAAAACCAAGCACCGCGAGGGTATCGGCCGTCTGTCGCAAGGGCGCCAGCAGCGCCTCCAGCTCATCGACCTGCTGACGGTCGCCGCGCACAAAGAGGTCCAGGCGCTCCTTGGCCCATCGCAAGTCTTCACAGACAGCGGCGACCACCGAGCGCAAGGCATCACGGTCCGAGCCGATCTGCAAGCGGTCGCGCAGCCCACTCAGGGACAACTCCAGGTTGCCTTGCCCCTGGGCAACGTCAGGCTCGCTCGGCGGCACATCATTCAACGGGGGTTGCAGCAGCGGCTCGGCACCGCGAGCCGTACGCAATGGGTTGAGCAGCGGCAGGAGCACCAACGGAAGGTCACGCCCGGCAGCACGCAGACGCTCCAGGTACAGGGGTAACTGATCCAGCCCCCGGAACAAGGCGCCCAGCGCTTCACCACGGGCAGCCACGCGCCGTTGCTGCAAGGCCAAGCTTAGTTGCTCCACCTCCTCGGCCAGCAGCACAGCCCCCTGCAATTCGAGCATCTGCAAACAACCCACAACCTGATGTATCGGCTCGACAACGTCGGCCAGTACCTCGATATCCCCCGGTTCAGCGGCAAAATGCTCCAGCGCCTTGCGCGCAGCACCCAGGCACTCGGCAATGGCGGCATTGACCCAGACCAGGGCAACAGTAGCGTGACGATCAACCATAAGCCCTCCAGTAGTCAGGGTCAGCGAGCCGGCGGTAAGGTAAAACCCGACACCGAACGCCGCATTTCACTGGCCATACGGGCCAGATTGCCAATGCTCTCGGCCGTCGCGGTCGAGCCGGACGAGGTTTGCGAGGTGATCTGCTGAATCACCGCCATGGTATGGGAGATCTGCCCAGCCGAAGACGTTTGCAACTGGGCGGCATCGGAGATGCTCAGAATCAGCTCGGCCAAGGTCTGCGACACCCCTTCGATTTCTGCCAGGGCCACCCCGGCATCCTGGGCCAGGCGCGCACCACGGACCACCTCGGCGGTGGTCTGTTCCATGGAAATCACCGCTTCGTTGGTATCGGCCTGAATCGCTCGCACCAGCGCCTCGATTTGCCGTGTCGCCGAAGACGAACGCTCAGCCAAGCGCTGCACTTCATCAGCGACCACGGCGAAACCACGTCCAGCCTCACCGGCCATGGACGCCTGAATCGCAGCGTTGAGCGCAAGAATGTTGGTCTGATCGGCAATGTCATCGATCAGGCTGACGATATCGCCGATTTCCTGAGAAGACTCGCCAAGGCGCTTGATGCGCTTGGCGGTGTCCTGAATCTGCTCACGGATGTTGTCCATGCCGTGGATGGTGTTGTGAACCACCTCGTTGCCCTTGTTGGCAATCGCCACCGCTCGCTCAGCCACTTTGGCCGACTCATAGGCGTGGGTCGAAACCCGATCGATCGACTCAGCCATGTCACCGACGGCCATCGACGCATCACTGATCTGCTGAGCCTGGTGCTCGGACGCCTTAGCCAACTGACGGGCTGTGGTCTGAGTATCCTGCACCGCGCTGGCAACTTCCTCGGCACTTTGGTTGATCGTCGCCACCAGGTCGCGAAGCTGGTCGATCGAGTAATTGATCGAGTCGGCAATAGCTCCGGTAAAGTCCTCGGTGACCGAGGCAGTGACGGTCAGGTCGCCGTCGGCCAGGTCTTCGATTTCATCCAACAGGCGCATGATTGCCTGCTGGTTGCGCTCATTTTTTTCTGCCGTCTCATGCAGTTGGCGATGGGTTTCACGCACCATCACCAGGCCGATCAGAATGATCGAGGCCAGTGCCAGCAAACCCAGCGCGTAGCCGCCAACGGTGTCCAGCGTGCGCCCTGCGGCCAGGTTCTCGAAGCCATTGGCCAGACGCGAGGCCTCATCGAGCAAGGTCTGCGACAGGTTGAAAATGTTGCTGGCCGCTTCACGCACCCGGAACAACTCGGGGGACGTCTCGAGAATTTCGTCCACGGAGCCCGCGACGAACTGGAACAGTTCAGCGATTTCAGTCAGGCGAGCACGGGCATCGGGGTCTTGAACACGGGTCAGTTGAATCGACGGGTTGCCCGCCAGCATGCCCTCAAGGACCTGACCAAAGCGCGTCGCATCGCGCCCAAAGGCATCCGCGGCCTGAACGGAGGTGTCATCGCCGGCCAGCACTGTATTGACCGAGCCGAGAATGCGTTCGGCCAACAGCGCCTGGCGCTGGGCTACCGCAACCTGGCTGGCCGGGGCGCCGTTCTTGAGGAGGATCTCCACGACCTTCTCGTATTCGACCTGCAACTGCGGAACCGTCTCGGACAGGGTTGCCGCCACCTGGTGCAGCGACAATACGGTCTGCTCACTGGCCAGGATCGTATCGGTGTATTTGCGCAGGTTTTCCCAGTCACTCAGCACGGCCTCCATTTCGCTACGCACGGCAGGCGGAGCGGAGGGCAGGCCGGTGGCGTGATCGCCCTTCTTCAAATAGCCCCAACGCTGCTCAAAGTCATTGCGTGCATCACTCAACAACTTGAAGGCCCGCGCCTTGCCCGCAGCCGCTTCAGTGGCGTTCTTGGCAATACGCTGGGACAACACGCGCAACTCGCCGGCATGCCCGATGTACTGCTTGTCGTAATTGGCCTGGGTATTGAGGTAGGCGAAATTGGCGAACAACAGGATGATCGACAGGATCAGCACGATAAACAGCACGGCAATCTGCGCGCTGCTGCGAGAGCCTTGTACCGAGGGAAAGGTCTTGGTCACGGGTTCGACATTCCTTTACAGCGCCACATCGAGAAAGCCCGTTGCCTGCGACAGGGCAAATGGACTGAAGATTCCCCAGCAACGCTCACGTTGAAAGTGGCCCTGGACAAAGGGCCCTGCCCCGGCCAACAGCGGCGACGGCACGGAGAGGTCCAGGCTGCGCAGCGGAAAGTGCTGCAGACCGGCAACTTCGTCGACCAGCAGCCCGGCAAACACCTCCTGATGATCCAGCACCAGTACGCGGCGCTGCTTGCGCAAACCGCTCTGGGCCAGGCCGAAATACCCACACAGGTCCATCACCGGCAACAACCGCCCACGCAGGTTAGCGACGCCAAGCACCCAGGGCTTGACCCCGGGGATACGGCTGAGGCGAGGCTCCTGCAGCACTTCGGCAACTTCCTGCATCGGCGCGACAAACCACTGTTCAGCAATACGAAAGCCGATCCCGCTCCAACTCTGCAGGCGGGTCTCCTGTAACGGCAGGTCGGCCGCCAACAGGCGGCAGCGGCGGTCGATGTCCAACAGCAGTTCAAATGCCGTCAGCGACTCGCCCTTGGGCCGGGTGGTCAACCCTTGAGTACGCCGTCGAGGGTCTTGATCAGGGTCTGCTCATCCACCGGTTTGGTCAGGTAGTCGCGGGCGCCCTGACGCGTGCCCCAGACCTTGTCGGTTTCCTGGTCCTTGGTGGTCACGATAATCACCGGGATACCACTGGTCTCAGGGTCCTTGCTCAGTTGGCGGGTCGCCTGGAAGCCGTTCATGCCTGGCATGACGATGTCCATCAGTACCGCGTCGGGTTTTTCCTGGCGCGCCAGCGCCACACCGTCGGCGCCATTTTCAGCCTTGAGCACCTGATGCCCGTGTTTTTCGAGCATTCCGGTCAGTTTGTACATTTCAGTCGGCGAATCATCGACGATCAGAACTCGGGCCATGCTATTCCCCATCGAAGGAAAGGATGCCGCGCCAGGTGCGCAGCATCAGGGTGCGTGTTGTGCTTCTGCGGCGAAACCCGGCACATGCGCCTTGATCGCGTCCAGCAGTTCTTCCTTGCTGAAAGGCTTGGTCAAAAACTGATCAGAGCCGACAACCCGGCCGCGGGCCTTGTCGAACAGCCCATCACGGGATGACAGCATGACCACCGGCGTATCCTTGAACATACTGTTGTGTTTGATCACTGCGCAGGTCTGGTAACCGTCCAGGCGCGGCATCAACACATCGACGAAAATGATATCGGGATGGTGGTCGACAATCTTGGCCAGGGCGTCAAAACCGTCAGTGGCGGTAATGACGGTGCAACCGGCTTCGCCGAGCAACATCTGCGCGGTACGACGAATCGTCTTCGAGTCGTCGATGACCATCACCTTCAATGCCGCTTCGGGCTGTCCCATAATTGCTCTACCATCGCCTGGAAGGGCCGTGCAGGCCACATGCCAGGCCTTTTTAGCACACTCTCAAGGTGCATTCCATCGGCCTGCGCCGGGGTCGCCCACGATGCGTTTTCCGCTTGACCGCCAGCGTCGCCGGCGCCACCCTGACGCCACTTTTCATTTGAGCCACTGCGGCCTGCTGCCGCCGAGAGGATATACCCCATGAGCGTTCGCCTCGGGATTGTCATGGACCCCATTGCGCGCATCTCCTACAAGAAGGACAGCTCGCTGGCCATGCTGCTGGCCGCCCAGGAACGCGGCTGGTCGCTGTTCTACATGGAGCAGCAGGATCTTTACCAACGCGAGGGCCAGGCCCGGGCACGGATGCGCCCACTGCGCGTGTTTGCCGACCCCGAGCATTGGTTCGACCTGGAAGCGGAAACCGACGGCGCCCTGAGCGACCTGGACGTCATCCTGATGCGCAAGGATCCGCCCTTCGACATGGAGTTCGTCTACAGCACCTACCTGCTGGAGCAGGCCGAGGCCGCGGGCGTGCTGGTGGTCAACCGCCCACAGAGCCTGCGTGACTGCAACGAAAAGCTGTTCGCCACCCTGTTCCCGCACTGCACGCCGGCGACCGTGGTCAGCCGCCGCCCGGATATCCTGCGCGACTTTGCCACCGAGCACGGTGACGTCATCCTCAAGCCGCTGGACGGCATGGGCGGTGCGTCGATTTTCCGCCACCGCGTGGGTGACCCCAACCTGTCGGTGATCCTTGAAACACTGACGGCCCATGGCACCCAGCAGATCATGGCGCAAGCCTACCTGTCGGCCATCAAGGATGGCGACAAGCGCATCCTGATGATCGACGGCGAGCCAGTGCCCTACTGCCTGGCACGGATTCCGGCCAGCGGTGAAACACGCGGCAATCTGGCTGCCGGCGGACGTGGCGAAGCCCGCGAGTTGACCGAGCGCGACCGCTGGATCGCCGCACAGGTCGGCCCAACCCTGCGCGAGAAAGGCCTGCTGTTTGTCGGCCTGGACGTGATTGGCGAGCACCTGACCGAAATCAACGTCACCAGCCCGACCTGCATCCGCGAAATCGATAACGCCTTCGGTACCCGGATTGGCGTGCAGTTGATGGACGCCATTGATCGCAAGCTCAAGGCACGCTGACAGTCGAGGCAGGGAAACTGCGCAGAGTGGGTTATGATGCCGGTCCTTTTTTCGACCTGGCCGCCCGCTTTGCCGGTTTCACCCCGGCTGCTGGATAACCCATGACGCTCCCCGCCGACATCCCCGCCGATTTTGCCCCGCCCCGCGTTCGCCCGGCGGACCGGCTCGGCTTTACCCTTTTTCTGGCGGCGCTGCTGCACTTGGCGCTGATCCTGGGCCTGAGTTTTACCTTTGCCAAACCCGAAGAAATTCGGCGGACCCTGGAAATCACCCTGGCCACGTTCAAGAGTGAAGCGCCCCCAAAGAAAGCGGACTTCCTGGCTCAGGACAACCAGAAAGGCAGCGGCACCCTGGACAAGAAAGCAGTGCCCAAGACCACTGAACTGGCGCCCTTCCAGGACAGCACGATCAACAAGGTAACGCCACCGCCTGCCGCACGGCAGGAAGTGCTGCCGCAGCCGACACCGCCCAAGGCCGTGGTCACCACCCAGGCCGCCAAACAGCAGAAAGTCGAAACCCGGCCCAAGGAAGTCAAACCGCAACCAAAACCCAAGGTGGCGGTACCGGAATTCGACAGCTCGGAACTGTCCAGCCAGATCGCCAGCCTTGAGGCCGAACTGGCCCATGAACAGCAGGCCTACGCCAAGCGCCCACGCATTCATCGGCTCAATGCCGCCTCGACCATGCGCGACAAAGGCGCTTGGTACAAAGAGGAATGGCGCAAGAAGGTCGAGCGCATCGGCAACCTCAATTACCCCGACGAAGCGCGCCGCCAGCAGATCTATGGCAGCCTGCGCCTGATGGTCTCGATCAACCGCGACGGCTCGCTCTATGAGGTGCTGGTACTGGAGTCGTCCGGGCAACCGCTGCTCGATCAGGCAGCACAGCGTATCGTGCGCCTGGCGGCGCCATTTGCGCCCTTCACCGGGGATCTTGCCGACATCGACCGGCTGGAGATCATCCGCACCTGGCGCTTCGCCCGCGGCGACCGCCTTTCGAGCAATTAAAGGGCGTGCCTCAGGCTTGTCAGTAGGGCGCCTCAACGCCACACTAAGGGTCATGAAGAACATCGCCCCGACCTACCTCAAGCACCAGTTTCTGATTGCCATGCCGCACATGGCCGATCCGAACTTTGCCCAGACCCTGACCTACATCGTTGAACACAACGAGAGCGGCGCCATGGGCCTGGTGGTCAACCGGCCACAGGAGTTGAACCTGGCCGATATCCTCGAGCAACTGCGACCGGACACCGAAACGCCGACGCGCTGCCTGCAGATACCCATCTACATGGGTGGCCCGGTACAGACCGACCGCGGTTTCGTGCTCCACAGCCGCGGCCCGACCTACCAGGCAACCATCGAGCTCGAAGGCTTGTCGCTGTCCACCTCGCAGGACGTCCTGTTCGCCATTGCCGACGGTACAGGCCCGGAAAACAGCCTTATCACCCTGGGTTATGCCGGCTGGGAAGCCGGGCAGCTTGAGGCGGAGCTCGCGGACAATGCCTGGCTCAATTGCCCATTCGATCCCGAGATCATCTTCGGCCTGACCAGCGACCTGCGCCTTGAAGCGGCCGCAGCCAGCCTGGGGATCAACCTCAGCCTGCTGACCAGCCAGGCGGGGCACGCCTGATGAGTGCACCAAGACTACTGCTGGGTTTTGACTATGGCAGCAAACAGATTGGCGTGGCCGTTGGCCAGATGATCACCGGGCAAGCCCGCGAACTGTGCACGCTGAAAGCGCAGAACGGCGTGCCGGACTGGACCCAGGTGGAAAAACTGATCAAGGAATGGCAGCCCGACGCAATTGTCGTCGGCCTGCCGTTGAACATGGACGGCACGCCCAGCGAAATGAGCGCCCGCGCCGAGAAATTCGCCCGCCGCCTGAATGGCCGCTTCAACCTGCCTGTGCACACCCACGATGAACGCCTGACCACCTTTGAAGCCAAGGGCGAGCGCATGGCCCGTGGCGGTCAGCGCGGCAGCTACCGCGACAACCCGGTCGACGCCATTGCCGCCGCCCTGCTGCTGCAAGGGTGGCTGGAAGCCAATGCCGGGCTGATGCAACCCTGATCACGGATTCAAGCCGGACCGTACTAGCGCCCGGCCTCTTGAGGAGCAAGCATGAGCCTACCCAATCCCGCCGAACTGATCCGGCAGATGGCCAGCGACCTGCAGGCGCATCTGGCCCGCCGTAACATCACCGAGCCGCGCTACATTGGCATCCGCACGGGCGGTGTATGGGTTGCCCAGGCCCTGCTTGAAGCCCTTGGCCAACAGGACGCCGCGCTCGGCACACTGGACGTATCGTTCTACCGCGACGACTTCAGCCAGAACGGCCTGCACCCGCAAGTGCGTCCGTCAGAGCTGCCCTTCGAGATCGAAGGCCAGCACCTGGTGTTGGTGGATGACGTGTTGATGAGCGGTCGTACCATCCGCGCCGCCCTCAACGAACTGTTCGATTACGGCCGTCCAGCCAGTGTCACCCTGGTCTGCCTGCTCGACCTGGACGCTGGCGAACTGCCGATCCGTCCGAATGTGGTCGGTGCAACCCTGTCCCTGGCTGCCCATGAACGGGTAAAATTGCTCGGCCCCGCCCCGCTCGCCCTAGAGCGCCAGGACCTCGCCACCGTTTCCGCACTTTAAGAGTCCCCCGCGATGACGCCAATCGACGCCAAGCGCCCGCTGCAGCTCAATGATCAGGGCCAGCTGCGCCACTTTCTCTCGCTCGACGGTTTGCCCCGCGAACTGCTGACCGAAATCCTCGATACCGCCGACTCCTTCCTGGAAGTCGGTGCCCGGGCCGTGAAAAAGGTCCCATTGCTGCGCGGTAAAACCGTGTGCAACGTGTTCTTCGAGAACTCCACCCGTACCCGTACCACCTTCGAGCTGGCTGCCCAGCGACTCTCGGCGGACGTGATCACCCTGAACGTGTCGACCTCCTCGACCAGCAAGGGCGAGACGCTGTTCGACACGCTGCGCAACCTCGAGGCCATGGCGGCCGACATGTTCGTGGTCCGTCATGCCGACTCCGGTGCTGCACACTTCATTGCCGAGCACGTGTGCCCGGACGTGGCGATCATCAACGGTGGCGACGGCCGCCACGCACACCCGACCCAGGGCATGCTCGACATGCTGACCATCCGTCGGCACAAGGGCAGCTTCGAGAACCTCTCGGTGGCTATCGTTGGCGACATCCTGCACTCGCGGGTCGCCCGCTCGAACATGCTCGCGCTGAAAACCCTGGGCTGCCCGGACATCCGCGTGATCGGCCCGAAAACCCTCCTGCCAGTGGGCATCGAGCAGTACGGCGTGAAGGTCTACACCGACCTGGAGCAAGGCCTGAAAGACGTCGACGTGGTGATCATGCTGCGCCTGCAACGTGAGCGCATGCAGGGTGGCCTGCTGCCGAGCGAGGGCGAGTTCTACCGCCTGTTCGGCCTGACCACCGCACGCCTGGCCGGCGCCAAACCGGACGCCATCGTCATGCACCCGGGGCCGATCAACCGTGGGGTCGAGATCGAATCGGCCGTGGCCGATGGTGCCCACTCGGTCATCCTCAATCAGGTCACCTACGGCATTGCCGTGCGCATGGCCGTACTGTCCATGGCCATGAGCGGCCAGACCGCACAACGTCAATTCGAGCAGGAGAACGCCCAGTGACCCTCAGCATTCTCGGCGCCCGGATCATCGACCCGGTCAGCGGCCTGGACCAGGTCAACGACCTGCACATCGACGCGGGCAAGATCGTTGCAATCGGCGCCGCCCCGGCCGGCTTCAACGCTGCGCGCAGCCTGGATGCCCAAGGCCTGGTGGCTGCGCCGGGCCTCGTCGACCTCAGCGTCGCCCTGCGTGAGCCGGGTTACAGCCGCAAAGGCACCATTGCCAGTGAAACCCGTGCTGCTGCAGCCGGTGGCGTCACCAGCCTGTGCTGCCCGCCACGGACCAAGCCAATACTGGATACCTCGGCAGTCGCCGAGCTGATTCTCGACCGCGCCCGTGAAGCCGGACATGCCAAAGTGTTCCCGATCGGCGCCTTGAGCAAAGGCCTGGAAGGCGAGCAACTGGCTGAACTGATAGCCCTGCGAGATGCGGGCTGCGTGGCCTTCGGCAATGGCCTGAGCGGCTTTGCCAACACTCGCACCCTGTGCCGCGCGCTGGAATACGCCGCCACCTTCGACCTGACGGTGATCTTCCACTCCCAGGACCGCGACCTGGCCCAGGGCGGCCTCGCCCATGAAGGCGCAATGGCCAGCTTCCTCGGCCTGCCGGGTATTCCCGAAACCGCCGAGACCGTGGCGCTGGCGCGTGACCTGCTGCTGGTTGAACAAACCGGCGTGCGCGCACACTTCAGCCAACTGACCAGTGCCCGCGGCGTCGAGCTGATTGCCCAGGCCCAGGCCCGGGGCCTGCCCGTGACCGCCGATGTCGCCCTGTACCAGTTGATCCTCACCGATGAAGCGCTGGTGGACTTCTCCAGCCTTTACCACGTCCAGCCACCGCTGCGCACCCGGGCCGACCGCGAAGGCCTGCGCGAGGCCGTGAAAGCCGGTGTAATCCAGGCCATTTCCAGCCATCACCAGCCTCACGAACGTGACGCCAAGCTGGCACCGTTCGGCGCCACCGAGCCAGGTATCAGCAGTGTCGAACTGCTGCTGCCGCTGGCCCTGACGCTGGTCGAAGACGGCCTGCTGGACCTGCCAACCCTGCTCCAGCGCCTGTCCAGCGGCCCGGCGCACGCCTTGCGCCTGCCGGTTGGTGAACTGAAGGTGGGGGCAGCAGCCGACCTGGTGCTGTTCGATCCGAAGGCCTCGACTGTCGCGGGCGAACAATGGCGCTCCAAGGGTGAAAACTGCCCGTTCATCGGCCACTGCCTGCCAGGCGCCGTACGTTACACCCTGGTCGACGGGCATATCAGCCACGAAGCCTGAGCCTGCTGACACCTCAGGCTGCTGAAGAACCCCCGCTTTTTAGCGGGGGTTCTTTTTTAAGCCAACGACAGCGTAAGACCGTAGCGCCCCCTGACCGACTCGCCTGAGACGGCACATGGGAAGCCGGCAAGACCCGCCAGCAAAACAACCGCTCATCCGTAGCAGTTGAAATACCCGTCATCACCCCCATATGAGTCTGCATCGGCATTTTCGCCCCGCTGCGTGGAGACTCTCCCCTTGACCACCATCGTTTCAGTACGTCGCCACGGCAAAGTCGTCATGGGCGGCGACGGCCAGGTTTCTCTCGGCAACACCGTGATGAAAGGCAACGCGAAGAAAGTTCGTCGCCTGTACCACGGCCAGGTGCTCGCTGGCTTCGCTGGCGCCACCGCCGATGCGTTCACCCTGTTCGAGCGTTTTGAAGGCCAGCTGGAAAAGCACCAGGGCCACTTGATCCGCGCGGCCGTCGAACTGGCCAAGGAGTGGCGTACCGACCGCTCCCTGAGCCGCCTGGAAGCCATGCTCGCGGTCGCTAACAAAGATGCCTCGCTGATCATCACCGGCAACGGTGACGTGGTTGAGCCGGAAGATGGCCTGATTGCCATGGGCTCCGGCGGCAACTTTGCCCAGGCCGCCGCACGCGCGCTGCTGATGAAGACCGACCTGTCGGCCCGCGAAATCACCGAGACGGCCCTGGGTATCGCCGGCGATATCTGCGTGTTCACCAACCACAACCTGACCATCGAGGAAGAGGACCTGGCGGAGTAACCAGCTGTTCTGGCGCCCAGCATTTCATCGCTGGGCTTTTCCACGCTGAACTCATCGTTAAAGGACCACCTATCACCATGTCCATGACCCCCCGCGAAATCGTCCACGAACTTAACCGCCATATCATCGGCCAGGACGATGCCAAGCGCGCCGTCGCCATTGCCTTGCGCAACCGCTGGCGCCGGATGCAGCTGCCTGCTGAGCTGCGCGTCGAAGTGACCCCGAAGAACATCCTGATGATCGGCCCGACCGGCGTCGGTAAAACCGAAATCGCCCGGCGCCTGGCCAAGCTGGCCAACGCACCGTTCATCAAGGTCGAAGCGACCAAGTTCACTGAAGTCGGCTATGTGGGCCGAGACGTCGAGTCGATCATCCGCGACCTGGCCGATGCCGCCATCAAGCTGCTGCGCGAACAGGAAATGGTGCGCGTACGCCATCGCGCAGAGGACGCCGCCGAAGAGCGTATCCTCGACGCCCTGCTGCCACCGGCCCGCACAGGTTTCAACGAAGACGCCGCCCCGAGCCAGGACTCCAACACCCGTCAGCTGTTCCGTAAGCGCCTGCGTGAAGGCCAACT
This sequence comes from Pseudomonas sp. FFUP_PS_473, assembly GCF_002858665.1. Lineage (NCBI taxonomy): Bacteria > Pseudomonadati > Pseudomonadota > Gammaproteobacteria > Pseudomonadales > Pseudomonadaceae > Pseudomonas > Pseudomonas sp. FFUP_PS_473. The sequence continues at coordinate 89,436 of NZ_PJQQ01000014.1, read as the reverse complement.
GGACGACAAGGAAATCGAGATCGAAGTCGCCGAGGCGATGGGCGTCGACATTTCTGCGCCGCCGGGCATGGAAGAGATGACCAACCAGTTGCAGAACCTGTTCGCCAACATGGGCAAGGGCAAGCGCAAGAGCCGCAAGCTCAAGGTCAAGGAAGCCCTGAAGCTGGTGCGCGACGAAGAAGCCGGGCGCCTGGTCAACGAAGAAGAACTCAAGGCCAAGGCCCTGGAAGCCGTCGAGCAGCACGGCATCGTGTTCATCGACGAAATCGACAAAGTCGCCAAGCGTGGCAACGTCGGCGGTGCCGATGTATCCCGTGAGGGCGTGCAACGCGACCTGCTGCCGCTGATTGAAGGCTGCACGGTGAACACCAAACTGGGCATGGTCAAGACCGACCACATCCTGTTCATCGCCTCGGGTGCGTTCCACCTGAGCAAGCCAAGCGACCTGGTTCCCGAACTGCAAGGCCGCCTGCCGATTCGTGTCGAACTCAAGGCCCTGAGCCCGCAAGACTTCGAGCGCATTCTCAGTGAGCCACATGCGTCGCTGACCGAACAGTACCGCGAACTGCTGAAGACCGAAGGCCTGAACATCGAGTTCACCCCGGAAGGCATCAAGCGCCTTGCCGAGATTGCCTGGCAGGTCAACGAGAAGACCGAGAACATCGGTGCCCGTCGCCTGCACACGCTGCTGGAGCGTCTGCTGGAAGAGGTGTCGTTCAGCGCTGGCGACCTGGCCAGTGCCCACAGCGAAACACCGATCCAGATCGACGCCGACTACGTCAACAGCCATCTGGGCGAATTGGCGCAGAACGAAGACCTGTCTCGTTATATTCTGTAAGCCTCACCCTCTTACAGGCAGGGCCGTTCGCGGCCCTGATCGCTTATGACTCGACTCCCCACCGCAATCAATCTGCACAAAGCCTCCAAGACCCTGAGCCTCAGCTATGGGCCCAACGAGGTCTACCACCTGCCCGCCGAGTTCCTGCGCGTGCACTCCCCCTCCGCCGAGGTCCAGGGCCACGGCACCCCCATCCTGCAATTCGGCAAGCTCGGGGTCGGCCTGAGCGCGATCGAACCGGCCGGCCAGTACGCACTGAAACTGACCTTCGATGACGGCCACGACAGCGGTCTGTTCACCTGGGAATACCTGGAGCAACTGTGCCTGCGCCAGGAACAGCTCTGGGCCGAGTACCTGGAGGAACTGGCCAAAGCCGGCAAATCCCGCGACCCTTCCGAGTCTGTCATCAAACTGATGCTCTAATCAGGCACTCTTGCGTTTTAGAGCGCATTTTCTAATTTGATCTGCTTGAATGCCTCTGCACAGCCAATGGATGGCTGGCGTGCGCAACACCTTAACGTCGGGTTACCAATGGATCTGGCAAGTTCCCTGCATCGGTTTTTTTGCAGGCTCTAGTCGAGATGCCGAAGTCGCGAGCGAGCGCAGGCTGTCTTCTCACGCAAAGACCACCCGCACGACGCGCCTTCGTTTTCATCCAGACACGCTGTACGCAGTTCGTTATCACTGGTCACCCGAGCAGTAGTACCGGCCTCTCCTGTGCCACCGCCACAGCCAAAACCGGTACTCGTCTCAGGACAACGGAGCGTCGTAGATGAGCAACAAGAACAACGATGACCTGCAGCGCCAAGCCTCGGAAAACACCTTGGGCTTAAATCCTGTAGTGGGCTTGCGCCGTAAGGATTTGCTGACTTCTGCCCGTATGGTGCTGCGCCAGGCCATCCGCCAGCCGCTGCACAGTGCCAAGCATGTCGCGCACTTCGGCATGGAACTCAAGGATGTCCTCTTCGGGAAGTCCAGCTTGCAACCGGAGAGCGATGATCGTCGCTTCAACGACCCGGCCTGGAGCCAGAACCCGCTGTATCGCCGCTACCTGCAGACCTACCTGGCCTGGCGCAAGGAATTGCACGACTGGATCGGCGACAGCAATCTGTCGGAACAAGACATCAGCCGTGGCCACTTCGTCATCAACCTGATGACCGAAGCCATGGCCCCGACCAATACGGCTGCCAACCCGGCTGCGGTGAAGCGCTTTTTCGAAACGGGCGGCAAGAGCCTGCTGGATGGTTTGTCCCACCTGGCCAAGGATCTGGTGAACAACGGCGGCATGCCCAGCCAGGTCAACATGGACGCCTTCGAGGTTGGCAAGAACCTGGGCACCACTGAAGGCGCCGTGGTGTTCCGCAACGAAGTACTGGAACTGATCCAGTACCAGCCAACGACCGAGCAAGTGCTTGAACGCCCGCTGCTGGTGGTACCGCCGCAGATCAACAAGTTCTACGTCTTTGACCTGAGCCCGGAGAAAAGCCTGGCACGCTTCTGCCTGCGCTCCAACGTGCAGACCTTTATCGTCAGTTGGCGAAACCCGACCAAGGCTCAGCGCGAATGGGGCCTGTCGACCTACATTGATGCACTGAAAGAAGCCGTCGACGCCGTGCTGGCGATTACCGGCTGCAAAGACCTGAACATGCTCGGCGCCTGCTCCGGTGGGATTACGTGCACCGCGCTGCTCGGCCATTATGCGGCGCTGGGCGAGAACAAGGTCAATGCCCTGACCCTGCTGGTCAGCGTACTCGACACCACCCTCGACAATCAGGTCGCACTGTTCGTCGACGAGCAGACCCTGGAAGCCGCCAAGCGACATTCCTACCAGGCCGGCGTACTGGAAGGCCGCGACATGGCCAAGGTATTCGCCTGGATGCGGCCCAACGACCTGATCTGGAACTACTGGGTCAACAACTACCTGCTGGGCAATGAACCTCCCGTGTTCGACATTCTGTTCTGGAACAACGACACCACGCGCCTGCCGGCTGCCTTTCACGGCGACCTGATCGAAATGTTCAAGAACAACCCATTGACCCGCGCCGATGCACTGGAAGTGTGCGGAACCCCTATCGACCTGAAGAAGGTCACCAGCGACATCTACAACGTAGCCGGTACTGCCGACCACATCACACACCATGGCAGTCCTGCTACAGATCCGCACAGCTGTTCGGCGGCAACGTGGAGTTCGTGCTGTCCAATAGCGGCCATATCCAGAGCATCCTCAACCCGCCAGGCAACCCCAAGGCACGCTACCTGACGGGAGGTGAGCTGTTGCCACAGGCCAGCGAATGGCAGGAAAACGCCATCAAGCACCCAGACTCCTGGTGGCTGCACTGGCAAAACTGGCTGACAGAGCGCTCGGGAGAGCTGAAAAAAGCACCGACACGCCTTGGCAGCAAGGCCTATAGCGCAGGCGAAGCCGCACCGGGCACCTACGTTCACGAGCGTTGATACACCCGCCGCCGTGGCCTGCCGAGGGGCACGGCGCTTTATCCATCACAGGGGCTCGCGCATGCCGCAACCGTACGTTTTCAGAACTGTCGATCTGGATGGCCAATCCATCCGAACGGCAGTTCGCCCCGGCAAATCGCACTTGACGCCCTTGCTGATCTTCAACGGCATTGGGGCCAACCTGGAACTGGTGTTTCCATTCATCCAGGCGCTGGACCCGGACCTGGAAGTGATCGCCTTTGACGTGCCCGGTGTCGGCGGCTCCTCCACCCCGCGCCGCCCGTACCGCTTTCCAGGCCTGGCCAAACTGACCGCACGCATGCTCGATTACCTGGACTATGGCCAGGTCAATGTCATCGGGGTTTCCTGGGGTGGCGCCCTGGCGCAACAGTTCGCCCATGACTACCCGGAACGCTGCAAGAAACTGGTACTGGCGGCGACCGCTGCCGGTGCGGTCATGGTCCCCGGCAAGCCCAAGGTGCTGTGGTTGATGGCCAGCCCGAGGCGCTACATACAGCCCTCCCATGTCATCCGCATTGCCCCGGACATTTATGGCGGCGCATTTCGCCGCGACCCGGACCTGGCCTTGTCACACGCGGCCAAGGTGCGCTCTTCGGGCAAGCTGGGCTATTACTGGCAACTGTTCGCCGGCCTTGGCTGGACCAGCATCCACTGGCTGCACAAGATCCAGCAGCCAACCCTGGTGCTGGCCGGTGACGACGACCCCTTGATCCCACTGATCAATATGCGCCTGCTGGCCTGGCGAATTCCCAATGCCCAGCTACACATAATCGACGACGGCCATCTGTTCCTTGTCACCCGGGCCGAGGCCGTCGCACCGATCATCATGAATTTCCTCCAGCAGGAGCGCCAGCGGGCCGTGATGCATCCTCGGCCTGCACCTGGCGGTTGAGCGGTGCCCTGGCCTGTCGCTTGCGTGCGTGGCAGAAAGGCTACGCCAGAACCGCGAAGCGCAATTGGTGCCGCACTTGCATGGATGAGTGTGTTGATGGCTTGACGACGGAGTGTTGCCTGATGAAAGACAGACCCGCGAAGGGCGTACCACCGGCCCCCGCCACCTATATCAACGCGCAGAACGCGATCACCGGATTGCGCGGCCGCGACTTGATCTCGACCTTGCGCAGTGTCAGTCGCCATGGTTTGCGCCACCCGCTGTACACAGCCAAACACATGCTGGCCCTGGGCGGACAGTTGGGTCGGGTGCTGCTGGGCGATACGCCTCATCAACCCGGCCCTCGCGACGAGCGCTTCAACGATCCGACCTGGCGCCAAAACCCTTTTTATCGGCGTGGCCTGCAGGCCTACCTGAGCTGGCAGAAGCAGACAAGCCAGTGGATCGACGGCAGCCAACTGAGCCATGACGACCGCGCCCGTGCGCACTTCCTGTTTTCACTGATCAACGATGCCCTGGCCCCGAGCAACTCACTGCTCAACCCGCTTGCGGTGAAGGAGCTGTTTAACACCGGCGGCCTGAGCCTGCTGCGTGGCCTGAACCATCTGCTTGATGACCTGCGGCACAATGACGGGATGCCCCGGCAGGTCAACCGGGAGGCCTTTGAGGTCGGCAAGACACTGGCCACCACACCCGGCGCCGTGGTGTTTCGCAACGAACTGCTGGAGCTGATCCAGTACAAGCCGATAAGCGAGAAACAGTACGCCCGGCCCTTGCTGGTGGTGCCCCCTCAGGTCAACAAGTTCTATATCTTCGACCTCAGCCCGCACAACAGCTTCGTCCAGTACATGCTCAAGAATGGCCTGCAGGTGTTCATGATCAGCTGGCGCAACCCTGACCCGCGCCACCGTGAGTGGGGCCTGTCCAGCTATGTGCAGGCCCTGGAAGAAGCCACCAACGCCTGCCGAGCCATCAGCGGCAGCCGAGACGTGAACCTCATGGGGGCCTGCGCAGGTGGTTTGACCATGGCCGCGCTACAGGGCCATTTGCAAGCCAAGCGCCAGTTGCGTCGGGTACACAGCGCCACCTACCTGGTGAGCCTGCTCGACAGCCAATTCGACAGCCCGGCCAGCCTGTTCATCGACGAACAGACCCTGGAAGCCGCCAAACGACGCTCCTACCAGCACGGTGTGCTCGACGGGCGCGAAATGGCCCGCGTGTTCGCCTGGATGCGCCCCAACGATCTGGTCTGGAACTACTGGATCAACAATTACCTGCTGGGCAAGTCGCCACCGGCGTTCGATATCCTCTACTGGAACAACGACAGCACCCGCCTGCCCGCCGCGCTGCACGGCGACCTATTGGACTTCTACAAGCACAACCCGCTAGCCCACGCCGCCGGCCTGGAAGTGTGCGGCACCCCCATCGACTTGCAGAAGGTTACGCTCGACAGCTTCACCGTGGCCGGCGACAACGACCACATCACCCCATGGGATGCGGTCTATCGCTCGACCCTGCTGCTCGGCGGTGAACGGCGCTTCCTGCTGGCCAACAGCGGGCATATCCAGAGCATCATCAACCCGCCGGGCAATCCCAAGGCCTGGTTCATGGAAAACCCGAAACTGAGCAGTGACCCACGCGCCTGGTTCTATGACGCCAAGCAGGTCGATGGCAGCTGGTGGCCGACGTGGCTGGAATGGATACAGAAACGCTCCGGGACGCAACGCGAAACCCTGAATGTACTCGGCAACCCAAACTTTCCCCCCATGGACCCCGCACCCGGCACCTACGTGCAGGTGCGCTGAACAAGAAGAACGGATGAAAACCCGCGACCGTATCCTTGAGTGTGCCCTGCAACTGTTCAACCAACAGGGTGAACCCAACGTCTCGACTCTGGAGATCGCCAATGAAATGGGCATCAGCCCGGGCAACCTGTATTACCACTTCCATGGCAAGGAGCCCCTGGTACTCGGGCTGTTCGAGCGTTTCGAGGAAGAACTGACGCCGCTGCTCGATCCACCGGTCGACCTGCGCCTGGATGCCGAGGACTACTGGCTGTTTCTGCACCTGATCGTCGAACGCATGGCCCAGTACCGCTTCCTGTTCCAGGACCTGTCGAACCTGGCCGGACGCCTGCCACGCCTGGCACGCGGTATCCGCAACCTGCTCAACGCGCTCAAGCGCACCCTCGCCGCCCTGCTGTCCAGCCTCAAGGCGCAAGGCCAGATCAAGGGCGACACGCGCACCCTCGGCCAATTGGTCGAGCAGATCACCCTGACCCTGCTGTTCTCGATGGATTACCAGCGCATCCTGGCTCGCGACAGCCAGGTCGGCATCGTCGTCTATCAGGTGATGATGCTGGTCGCACCGCACCTTGAGCCTGCGCCACGGCATGCGGCCGAACAGCTCGCGCTGCGTTATCTGGACGATTGACAGCCTCACCGGCCAGAACTGAAAACGCCCGGCACACAGGCCGGGCGCTTGTCGACAGCCGCCTCGATCAGGCCTGGCTGGTAGATGCCGGGGTCGCCGACGGCGTACCGCTGACCGGGGCTGGCGCCGCGCTTGCTGCTGGCGTGGCGGCCGGTGTGGCGTTCACGGTTGCAGCAGGCTTGGCGGCCGGTGCCTTTTTCACGGCTGGCTTTCTTGCCACGGGCGGCTTGGCGGCAGCGGGCTTGGCCGCGGCTTTTGCAACTGCAGGCTTGGCTGCCGGTTTAGCTGCTGCAGTCTTGGCTGCAGGTTTGGCGGCAGCTTTCGGTGCGGCTTTGGCCAGTGGCTTGGCAGCCGGTTTGGCCGCCGCTGGCTTGGCCGAAACCGACTTGACCGAGGCGCCGGTGAGTTTCTCGATTTGCTTGGTCAGGGTATCGACCTGCTGATGCAGGGCCTTGACCTCATTGCGGCTAGGCACCCCCAGACGCGAAATCGCACTGTTCAGGCGCTTGTCGAAGGCTTCTTCGAGCTCGCTCCACTTGCCCAGCGCCCGCTCCTTCACATCGCCAACCCGTGATTTCGCGGACTTTGCCGAACTCTTTGCAGCATCTACCTGCTCGTCGACCCGGGTCTTGGCCTGCTTCTCGGCTTTCTCGCCATCCTTGACCAGAGTTTCGAACAACTTACTGCCATCGTTGCTGATCTTTGAGTAAGCGCCCAAGCCTGCCAGCCAGATCTGACGGGAGTACTTTTCGACCTCGCCGACCCAGGAGCTGCCTTCTTTTTCTACTTTCTTCTTGCCAGCCATCCCGCTCTCCTTAGTGTTTACGTGCAACGTGTTCGAGCAATGCTGTCAGCTCATCGAGCTTGGCAGAAAGTGTCTCCACGTCATGTTTAGACGGAATGCCGATACGATTCAAGGCGCTGGCGACGCGCGTGTCGAATGCCTTCTCGATTTTATCGAGCTGCACTTCGACCTTGCCTTTGACGCCACTGATCTCATCCTTGACCGAATCGATCTGGCTGTTGGCCGCGTCGAGCTCATGGTCGATACGCTTTTTGCCGCGTTTTTCGATACCTTCGCCCGCCTTGACCAACTCTTTCAAATAGTCGGCACCTTCCTGCCCGACCCGGGCATAGGCTCCCAGGCCTGCCAGCCAGATCTTGCGCGCGTAGCCGCGCACCTCATCCAGCGTGCCGCTCTGGGCATGCTCTTTTTGCTTCAGGGAAACCTTGGCCATGCTCTGCACCTCACGTTGATCGCGGAAATGGAGAAACTGCCCACGAGGTCGGGGCTTGTGCACAAGGTAGGGGGAAAAATTAGAATGCTCACCCTAAGGCGAGATAACCGCACTACGCCTTTCGCGGCAAAGCCAGCGCCTGTGACAATGACAGGTACCGGCGTTGCAGGCGAAGAGCACCGAGATGTCAGGCCAGGGCCTTGTCCAGCGCCCGTTCGATTTCAGCCTTGATGGTCCCGCCCATCATCGACAGCATCATCCCCAGTTTCAATTCGACGCGAATGCTGTCGTCACCGATCTGAATGCTGCCATTGGCGCCACTGCGCTTGACCTGGACAGTGTCGCCTTCCCACTGTGCCTTGAGGTCATACTCCCGGGCCAGGCGCTCCACCAGGGCTTCGGCCTTCTGCCGGGCCGCCTCGCGGCCTAGGCTGTGTCTACGTTCAACGCTGATCTGGGTCATTCAATCAATCCTGGCTAAGAAGGCATACTGGCGGCCTATATTAGCCCGCCCCCCTCCTGCGACACAGCCCGCCAAGACAAATCACGCCGCACGCCCTAGAATGGCGGTAATTTTTTCCGGTGACAGCGATATGAACGATCAGCGCAAAGGCGAAAACGCCGAAACCACCACTCACTTCGGCTACCAGAGCGTGCCGGAAAGCCAGAAGGCGGAAAAGGTCGCTGAGGTTTTCCACTCGGTGGCGGGTAAGTATGACTTGATGAACGATGTGCTTTCCGGCGGCATGCACCGCCTGTGGAAGCGCTTCACCATTGAACTGTCGGGCGTTCGCAGCGGTAACCGCGTCCTCGACATCGCCGGCGGTACCGGCGATTTGACCCGCAAGTTCTCCCACCTGGTCGGCCCGACCGGTCAGGTCGTACTGGCCGACATCAACGCCTCGATGCTCAAGGTCGGGCGTGATCGGCTGCTCGACCTGGGTGTGGCTGGCAACGTCGAGTTCGTCCAGGCCGATGCCGAAAAGCTGCCCTTCCCGGACAACCATTTCGACTGCGTCACCATCGCCTTCGGCCTGCGCAACGTCACCCACAAGGAAGACGCCCTGCGCTCCATGCTGCGAGTGCTCAAGCCCGGTGGCCGTCTGCTGGTGCTGGAGTTCTCCAAGCCGACCAACAAGGTGATGTCCAAGGTTTACGATGCCTATTCGTTCGCCTTCATGCCGCTGATGGGCAAGCTGATCACCAACGACGCCGAGAGCTACCGCTACCTGGCCGAATCGATCCGCATGCACCCGGATCAGGAAACCCTCAAGGCGATGATGGTTGAAGCCGGTTTTGACCGCGTGACCTATCACAACATGACCAGCGGCATCGTTGCCCTGCACCGCGGCATCAAACCCTGATGTTGCTGAGCGGCCTTCTCGCCAGTGTCGAACACGGGGTCAACCGTGTTTTGCGCCTGGACAGCACGGCACTGCCACGCCTGGCACGGCTCGAGGGCAAGGTAATTGCCATCGACTGCCGCCAGCCAGCGCTGCAGTTGTTCATCCTGCCCAGCGATGAAGGCCTGCTGTTCGCCGCGCATTGGGCAAACGACGCCGACTGCACCCTGCGTGCACCGGCTTCAAGCCTGATGCGCCTGGCCATGAGCAAGGACAAGACCGCCGTGCTGCACAGCCCGGAGGTCGAACTCGACGGTGACAGTGGAGCACTGCTGGACCTAGTCGCAGTGCTACAAGACCTTGAACTGGACTGGGAGTATGAAGTCTCCCGCTGGCTCGGGCCGGTGGCCACGCAACTGATCAGCGGTCACCTGCGCAGCCGCGCCCAGTGGACCCGCCAAGGCCTGTCCAGCCTCAACCAGAACATCGCCGAGTACCTGGCCGAAGAGGCCCGGACACTGGTTGGGCAGCGCGAAGCAGAGGTGCGCTTCAGCGAGCTCGACACACTCAAAGTCGATATAGAACGTCTCGAGGCGCGTATTGAGCGCCTTGCCCGATCCCTTGAATCCAGCGATAACGCATGAAGCTGCTTGCCGTCCGCCGTCTGTTGCGCATCCAGCGCGTCGTAATCCGCTACCGTCTCGATGACCTGCTGTTCGCCCTGCCGTTGCCCTGGTGGCTGATGGCGCTGCGTTTCGTCATGCCGTGGCGCTGGCTGCCACGCAAGCCCGTGGCGTTGAGCCGTGGCGCACGCCTGCGCCTGGCGTTGCAGGATCTGGGGCCGATCTTCATCAAGTTCGGTCAGTTATTGTCGACCCGCCGCGACGTGCTGCCCGAAGACATTGCCGATGAGCTGATGTTGCTGCAGGACCGCGTACCGCCGTTCGATCCGCAAAAAGCCATCGCCATGATCGAGGAACAACTCGGGGCGAAAATCAGCGAAGTGTTCAGGCGCTTCGACGTCGAGCCCTTGGCTTCGGCCTCTGTGGCCCAGGTACATGCGGCGCAGCTGAAAAGTGGCGAAGAAGTGGTGGTCAAGGTCGTACGCCCGGGCCTCAAACCCATCATTGCCCAAGACCTGGCCTGGCTGTTCCTGATTGCCCGTGCCGCCGAGCGGCTCTCATCCGACGCTCGCCTGCTGCACCCCGTGGAAGTGGTCAGCGACTACGAAAAGACCATCTACGACGAACTCGACCTGTTGCGCGAGGCAGCCAACGCCAGCCAGCTCAAGCGCAATTTCGAAGGTTCGGAAATGATGTACGTTCCGCAGGTGTACTGGGACTGGTGCCGGCCGAAAGTGCTGGTCATGGAGCGCATCTACGGCATTCAGGTTACAGACCTGGCGACCCTGGCCGATCAGCGCACCGACATGAAGATGCTCGCCGAGCGCGGCGTCGAGATCTTCTTTACCCAGGTATTTCGCGACAGTTTCTTCCATGCCGACATGCACCCCGGCAACATCTTCGTCAGTACCGTGAAGCCGTGGAGCCCGAAGTACATCGCCATCGACTGCGGCATCGTCGGCAGCCTGACCCCCGAGGACCAGGACTACCTGGCGCGCAACCTGTTCGCGTTCTTCAAGCGTGACTACCGCCGCGTCGCGCAATTGCATATCGATTCGGGCTGGGTGCCTGCGCACACCAAACTGAACGAGTTCGAGGCGGCGATCCGCACCGTGTGCGAACCGATCTTCGAGAAACCGCTGAAGGACATCTCCTTCGGCCAGGTCCTGATGCGCTTGTTCCAGACGGCCCGGCGTTTCAACATGGAAGTCCAGCCTCAGCTGGTACTGCTGCAGAAAACCCTGCTGAACATCGAGGGCCTGGGCCGTCAGCTCTACCCCGAGCTAGACCTGTGGAGCACCGCACAGCCGTTCCTGGAGCGCTGGATGCGTGATCGCGTCAGCCCGAAATCGTTGCTGCAGAACCTGCACAACCAGGTTGAACAGGTACCCCATCTGGCCGGTATGGCCCGCGACCTGCTCGAACGCCTGTCGCAACCGCATGCCAGCGAGCAATCACCGGCCCGGCGCCAGAACACCGACAGCTGGGCGCTGCGCCTGTTGGGCGCCGGCCTGCTCGCCGGTGGCGCAACCCTCGCCGCGGGTGCCATCAGCCTCAGTGCTCCCGCGGCCTGGCCGGCCTGGCTGATGCTCGCCGCCGGGCTCTACCTGATCGTGCGTCGATAGCCAGCCAGGCACCTGGCTGGCAAACTAGCGAAAACATTCGACATAAGATCGAGTGTGGTTTTGGAGTTTTTCATGAAAGACTGGCTGGACGAGATCAACTGGAACAGCGACGGTTTGGTACCGGCGATCGCCCAGGACCACAAGACCGGGCGCGTACTGATGATGGCCTGGATGAACCGCGAAGCACTGACCCTGACTGCCGCTGAGCAGCGTGCCATCTACTGGTCGCGTTCGCGTGGCAAACTGTGGCGTAAGGGTGAGGAGTCGGGGCATGTGCAAAAACTGCACGAAATGCGCCTGGACTGCGACGCCGACGTGATCATCCTGATGGTCGAGCAGTTGGGCCATATCGCCTGCCATACCGGCCGTGAAAGCTGCTTCTATCGTGTCTTCGAGAACGGCGAATGGAAAACCGTCGACCCGGTTCTGAAGGATCCACAAGCCATCTACAGCGCAGGACACTGACATGAGCGACACCCTGACCCGTCTGGCCGAAGTGCTGGAGGCGCGCAAAGGCGCAGCACCCGACAGCTCCTACGTCGCCAGCCTGTACCACAAGGGCCTGAACAAAATCCTGGAAAAGGTCGGCGAAGAATCGATCGAGACTATCATTGCTGCCAAGGATGCTGCTGCCAGTGGCGACTACAGCGATGTCATCTACGAAACCGCAGACCTGTGGTTCCATAGCTTGGTAATGCTGGCCTCGTTGGGACAGCACCCCCAAGCGGTACTGGACGAACTGGACCGTCGCTTTGGCCTGTCCGGGCACGCCGAAAAAGCTGCGCGCAAGCCAGACCTGACTGAATAAATTCGAAGGAGTGCACCATGGGTATTTTTGACTGGAAACACTGGATCGTACTGTTGGTCGTCGTGGTGCTGGTGTTCGGCACCAAGAAGCTGAAGAACTTCGGCAGCGACCTGGGCGAATCGATCAAGGGCTTTCGCAAGGCCATGAACGAGGAAGACAAGCCCGCCGACGCAGCGCCTGCCCAACCTACCCAGGCACACTCATCGCAAACCATCGACGGCCAGGCACACAAGGTCGAAGAACCCGTCCGGCAAGAACCGGTCCGGAAGGACTAACCCATGTTCGGGATCAGCTTCTCCGAGCTGCTGCTCGTCGGCCTGGTTGCCTTGCTGGTACTTGGCCCAGAACGCCTGCCCGGCGCGGCGCGCACTGCGGGCCTGTGGATCGGGCGGCTCAAGCGCAGCTTCAATTCAATCAAGCAGGAAGTGGAACGTGAGATCGGCGCCGACGAAATTCGTCGCCAGTTGCACAACGAGCACATCCTCTCGATGGAGCAAGAAGCGCGCAAGATCCTCAATCCGCAGAGCGTAGCGCCCCAGCCTTTCCAGCCACCGGCTGAAAGCAGCACCGCACAGCCAGCGCCGAGCCAGACGCCAGCTGCCACGGACGCACCCGCTGCACCTGCTGCGCCTGCGCCTCTCAACGATTCGCCACAACCGCCGCGAGCCCCATGAGCGATATCCCGGAAAACGACCAGCCAATGCCGCTGGTTTCACACCTCACTGAACTGCGCACACGCCTGTTGCGTTGTGTTGCGGCCATCTTCCTGATCTTCGCCGGGCTGTTCTCCTTCGCGCAGCAGATCTACACCCTGGTGTCGGCGCCGTTACGCGCGCACCTTCCGGCCAACGCAACGATGATCGCCACCGATGTGGCCTCGCCGTTCCTGACGCCGTTCAAGCTGACCATGATCGTCTCGCTGTTTCTGGCGATCCCGCTGATCCTGCATCAGATCTGGGGGTTTATCGCGCCGGGCCTGTATCGCCACGAAAAGCGTATCGCCGTGCCCCTGCTGGTATCGAGCATCCTGCTGTTCTATGCCGGCATGGCTTTCGCCTACTTTTTGGTATTCCCACTGATTTTCGGCTTCTTTGCCAGTGCGACACCGGAAGGCGTCTCGATGATGACGGACATCGCCAGTTATCTGGATTTCGTCATGACCCTGTTCTTCGCCTTCGGCGTTGCCTTTGAAATTCCGGTGGCAGTGGTGCTACTGGTCTGGATCGGCGTGGTCGACGTCAAGTACCTGAAGAAGATCCGCCCTTACGTGATCATCGGCTGCTTCGTCGTCGGCATGATCCTGACCCCGCCAGACATCTTCTCGCAGACACTGCTGGCAGTGCCCATGTGGCTGCTGTTCGAGATTGGCGTACTGTTCGGTGGCCTGATCCGCAAGCGCAGCGAACAACCTGATACGCCTGAGCAAGACCACAACGACCAGCCGCCAGCGACCCAAGCGTGAACCTGCTGTTACTTGAGGAAGCCGACTTCGTTGCGGCTGACCGGGTGGTGCTGGGCGACCGCCGCTTTACCCACATGCAGGAAATTCACCGGGTAGCGATCGGTGACAACCTGCGGGTTGGCCGCATTGGCGGGCAAATGGGCCAGGCTCAGGTACTGCGACTGGAAGGGCATGAGGCGGAGTTGCAGGTCACCTTCGACCAGCCGCCACCGGCCAAGCTGCCGCTCACCCTGGTGCTGGCACTGCCTCGCCCCAAGATGCTACGCCGGGTGTTCCAGACCGTTGCGACCATGGGCGTACCGAAACTGATCCTGGTCAACAGCTACCGAGTCGAAAAAAGCTTCTGGCAAACCCCGTTCCTTGAGCCCGACGCCATTCGCGAGCAGTTGATTCTCGGCCTTGAACAGGCACGCGACACCGTGCTGCCCGAAGTGATCATCGAGAAGCGCTTCAAGCCGTTTGTCGAAGATCGCCTGCCGGCCATCAGTGCCGGCACCCTCGGGCTGGTCGGTCACCCCGGTAATCACCCCCCCTGCCCACGCGGCCTGGACGAGCCGGTAACCCTGGCCATTGGCCCGGAGGGTGGCTGGATCCCCTATGAAATCGATCTACTGAACAAGGCCGGCCTGACGCCGGTACAGCTCGGTGACCGAATCCTACGCGTGGAAACGGCAGTAACCGCATTGCTCGCCAGACTTTTCTGACTTCAGGTTCAATGATCGAGGCCGATGCATTGGCATTAGAACAATGAATCGCCTCGACCGCTGGCAAGGAGTCGCACCATGTACCGTTGGTTCTCCCATCAACTCGGCAATCTCAGCGTTAACCTGAAACTCGGGATTGGCTTTGGCCTGGTGCTGCTGTTAACCCTGATCATCACCTTCACCGGCTGGCAGGGCTTGCAGGGGGTTATCGACCGCGGCGACAAGCTTGCAGCCATCTCCCGCGTGAGCCAGCAGACCCAGGAGCTACGCAATCAGCGCCTGAACTATGAAAAAGAGCGTACGGCAGAGGCAGCAGCCAATGTAGAAAAAGCCTTGGCGGCCCTGGATGACAACCTGCAACAGATGCGCAAGCGCATCAACGACAGCCAGGACAACGACCGCCTCGGGCGCCAGATCAATGCCGTAGCCGAGTACCGGCGAGCCTTTACCGACCTCAAACAGGCGGCACAAGATCGCGAGCACAGCCGCGATCAACTGGGTACGAGCGCTGACCGCGCTGCCGGCCCGCTCGAGCAGATTGAGCAGCAATTGCTCAAAAGTGAAAGCCTGAGCCAGTTCAACAGCGCAATGACCGTTGACAAGCTGCTGCAGAATGCGCGCTTTCAAGTGCGCGGCTACACCTACAGCGGCAAGCCAGAGTTTGAACAAACCGCCACCGCTGCCATCGATCAGGCCGCAGCCCAGCTCAACGCCCTGATCGACAAATTGCCGACCGAGCACTCTGAGTCACTGACCAACGCCGGCCAGGCGCTAGCCAGCTACCGAGCAGCCGTTGGCCTCTACCGTGACGCCCAATTGGCCAGCGAACACGCCCTGCAGCGCATGGCACAGCAGGGCCAGGTGTTGCTCGACCTGAGTCGCGAGCTGACGCTGTCGCAAACCCAGCAGCGCGATGACGAGTCGCAGCACGCCAAGCTGATGCTCACACTCGCCACAGGCCTGGCACTGCTGCTGGGTGTTATCGCCGCCTGGGTCATCACGCGACAAATCATCGTACCCTTGCGCCATACGCTGGCCGTGGTCGACCGTGTTGCCGACGGCGACCTGAGCCAACACCTCAACGTCGAGCGCAGCGACGAACTGGGCCAGTTGCAACGCAGCATGCAACGCATGACCCACAACCTGCGCGAACTGATCGGTGGTATCGGCGATGGGGTTACGCAGATTGCCAGCGCAGCCGAACAGCTGTCGGCTGTCACTGAGCAGACCAGCGCTGGGGTCAACAACCAGAAGGTTGAAACCGATCAGGTCGCAACGGCCATGAACGAGATGGCCGCAACCGTGCAGGAAGTGGCACGCAACGCCGAGGAAGCCTCCGAAGCGGCGGTAATGGCCGACCAGCAGGCCCGCGAAGGAGATCGGGTGGTGGGCGAGGCCATCGCCCAGATTGAGCGCCTGGCGACCGAAGTGGAACACTCCAGCGAAGCCATGAGCCAGCTCAAGACCGAAAGCGACAAGATCGGTAGTGTCCTCGACGTGATCAAGGCCGTGGCCCAGCAAACCAACCTGCTAGCCCTCAACGCAGCCATCGAGGCTGCCAGAGCAGGTGAAGCCGGGCGTGGTTTTGCCGTAGTGGCCGACGAAGTGCGCAGCCTGGCACAACGCACACAGCACTCGACCGAGGAGATCGAAGCGTTGATCGCCAGCCTGCAACACGGCACCCAGCAAGCGGCCAGCGTGATGGACAGCAGCCGCGGCCTGACCGAAAGCAGCGTCGAACTGACCCGTCGTGCCGGCACCTCGCTGGAGACGATCACCCGTACCGTGTCGTCCATCCAATCGATGAACCAGCAGATCGCAGCCGCGGCAGAACAACAGAGCGCCGTGGCAGAAGAGATCAACCGCAGCGTGATGAATGTGCGTGACGTCTCTGACCAGACCTCCGCTGCCAGTGAGGAGACCGCAGCCTCCAGCGTCGAGCTGGCGCGCCTGGGCACTCACCTGCAGACGCTTGTCGGCAAGTTTCGCCTGTAGTCATTAAACACCCTGTAAACGCGCGCCGCCCCTGGCTTTCTGGCCTCGGGCGGCGCGCGCATGTATGAATGAAAGAAAAGCCCTACAAATAACGTAAAAAACTCCAATTTCACGCAAACTTAGGCGAAATTTCCTACATCACTCACAGGTTCAGGTCCTCGTTCTCCGGCCGATGAGCACAATGGCCGCGCCTCCCCCTTCAGGTGCGAAGCCCTTCATCATTCAGGAGAACCGCCATGTTCGGACCCTTGTCCCGCCTGCTTAGCAACCTGAGCGTCAAGCTCAAACTCGCCGCCGGTTTTGCCATGGTTCTGTCGCTGACACTGGCCATAACCCTGTTCGGTTGGACCACGCTGGGTGATGCCATTGAGAGCTCAAAGCGACTGTCCAGCATTGCCCGACTCAGTGAGCTCAACAAGGATCTGCGCGCCGAGCGCATCACCTTCCGGGTGTTGGCTGACGATGAGAGCAAGGGCCAGGTACTCAAGGCCTTGAACGACATGCAGCACATGCTGGAACTCATGCTGCCGCAGTTCGACGACCCCGTAGAACTGAAATTGCTGAACGACGAGCAACAGCTCGTGCACACCTACCAGCGCGACTTCGACACCCTGCAAAAAGCCGTCACGTTGCGCATGACGCACTTTCAAGCGCTGGAGGTTCAGGAGCAGCAAGTTCTCGACACGATTGATGCCATCGAGAAGCAGCTCCTGCTCCTGCAGGATATGGAGCATAACCAGACGGCTCGCTCCAAGGCGCTGAGGTTGCTGGAGAACCTGGGCCGGCAGATCGACAATGTCAGCCAGCAACGTCAGGTGCCAGCCTACATGTCCAACCCTACCAGCGCCTTTGCCAATGTCGGCAAGCAGGCAATGACCGCTGCCGAGTCGGCACTCGGTCAGTTGGGTACGGCACTGGCTCAACTCCAGCTGACGGACACCTCGGCACTGCAGGCGAGCGGCTCAGCGCTGAGCCGCTATGGCCAGGCGCTGGATCAGTACCGTAATGCTGCCATTGCAGTCGAAAATGTACAGAATGATCTGGAAACCCTTGGCAAGCAGATGCGTGAAGTCGGCCAACGCCTGACAGACCATCAACTCAGTGTTCAAGAGCAAGAGGCAAACACCGCGCAAGCCGCCCTCAGCAGCGTCTCCGCGCTGGCACTGCTGGTCGGCATTCTGGCTGCGTGGATTATCACCCTGCAGATCACCACGCCCCTGCGACACACCCTTGAGCTGGCCGCACGGATTGCTCAGGGCGACCTGAGCGGCGATAGCGAGGTGACGCGCCGGGATGAAATGGGCCAGTTGCAACGCAGCATGCACCGCATGACCTTAAGCCTGCGCGAGTTGATCGGCGGTATTGGTCATAGCACTTCCCAGCTGTCGGACGCCGTACAGACGCTTTCGGCCGTAGCCGCTCAGACGCACGGCGGTGTCAGCAGCCAGAAGGAAGAAACCGATCAGGTGGCGACCGCCATGAACCAGATGGCCGCAACGGTACAGGAGGTGGCTCGCAATGCCGAACAGGCTTCGGCTGCAGCCTGTGATGCCGACCATCAGGCCCAACTGGGCGATCAGGTCGTCGCGGAAGCCGTCGCACAAATCGAACAGCTGGCGGATCAAGTCAACCGTTCAATCCAGGCAATGGGCAAGTTGGCGCAGGAAAGCGAGCGCATTGGCAGCATTCTGGATGTGATCAAGTCGGTCTCGGAGCAGACCAACCTGCTGGCACTCAATGCCGCCATTGAGGCTGCCCGGGCAGGTGAGGCTGGACGAGGCTTCGCCGTAGTTGCCGATGAGGTACGAGGGTTGGCACAACGCACCCAGCAGTCCACCGAGGAAATCGAGGAACTGATCGCCAACCTTCACAACGGTACCGCTCAGGTCGTTGAACTGCTCGACAGCAGCAGGAACCTGACCCAGGACAGCGTTGCCCTCAGCAGAAAAGCTGGCGCGGCCCTGGCCCAGATCGCTCACAGCGTCTCGAACATCCAAGGCATGAACCAGCAGATCGCGACAGCCAGCGAAGAGCAAAGCGCAGTCGCCGAGGAGATCAACCGCAACGTGATCAATGTGCGCGATGTTGCCGAGGAAACCGCATCGGCCAGCACACAGATCACCCGATCGAGTGTGGAGCTACAGAAACTGGGCAATCAATTGACGACGATGGTCGGCCGATTCGGCATCTGAGCCTTGCGCAAGGAATGACCCGAGCATGGGGGCTGGCGAACCAGCACCCATGACACAAGCGCTACAGCACCTGGCGCAGGAACGCCTGGGCACGCAGGTCCTTTGGCGAGGTAAAGAACGCCTCGGGTGGCGAGTCCTCCAGCAGCTTGCCGTGATCGAAGAACAGCACCCGGTCCGCGACTTCGCGGGCAAAGCCCATCTCGTGGGTGACGCAGACCATGGTCATGCCTTCCACAGCCAGGGTCTTCATGACGTCCAGCACTTCACCGACCATTTCCGGGTCGAGTGCCGAGGTCGGCTCGTCAAACAACATCACCTTCGGGTCCATCGACAGTGCCCGGGCAATCGCCACGCGCTGCTGTTGGCCACCCGAGAGCCTGGAGGGGTACTCGTTGGCCTTCTGACCGATACCGACCTTCTCCAGCAATGCCCGCGCCTTGGCCTCGCGCTCCTGCTTGCTGCGCTTGCGCACCACCTTCTGTGCCAGGCACAGGTTCTCCAGCACGGTCATGTGCGGGAACAGGTTGAAGTGCTGGAACACCATGCCGACTTCACGGCGATAGGCGTTGATGTCGGTCTTCGGGTCGTTCAACTGCAAGCCGTCAATGGCCACCGAGCCCTCATCAAAACTTTCCAGGCCATTGAGGCAGCGCAGGAAGGTCGACTTGCCCGACCCCGAAGGACCGAGCACTACCAATACTTCGCCCTTGGCTACGTCGGTGCTGACGTGGTCGACAGCTCGTACCACCTGACCACGGGTATCGAAGACTTTTACCAGATCGCGAACTTCAATCACTTTGCGCGAGCCTCCGCTCAAGCCGGCTGGCGAAATGCGACAGCGGCAGGTTGATCAGCAGGTACAGGCCGGCAACGCAGAACCAGATCTCGAAGGTCGAGAACGAGGTAGTAATTGCCTCACGGCCACTTTTGGTCAATTCGGTGATTGCAATGACCGAGACCAGCGACGTGTCTTTGACCAGGCTGATGAATTGCCCTGCCAGCGGCGGCAGGACACGTTTGAATGCCTGTGGCAGCACCACATGGCGCATCGACTGGCTCGCACTCAGCCCCAGCGAGCGGGCGGCTTCACTCTGGCCACGGGCAATCGACTGAACCCCCGCACGCACGATCTCGGCCACGTAGGCACCGGTAAACAGCGCCAAGGCTGCTACCCCGGCGAACTCTCGAGACAGGTTGAGCACCGTGCCGATGAAGAAATAGAAAATGAAGATCTGCACCAGCAACGGCGTACCACGCACCAACTCGACGTACACCGTCGACAGGTCGCGCAGGGTCGGGTTGTTCGAGAGCCGACACAAACCGGCCACCAGGCCGACCAGCAGGCCCAGCACACCGGAGGCCAGCGAAATCCATACGGTGGTCCACAGGCCCCAGGCCAGCGGCCCTGCGGTCCAGTGCCGAGTGACACCCACCAGATCGCCTTCAGCAACATCGTCGCCCTTGGACAGCTGCAGGCTGTTCTGCTCGACGTCCAGCACCTGTTCGCCGCCGTCTTCGTCGCGCAGGGTGACCTTGGCCATGCTGCCCTGCTGCACAATGGCTTCGACCTTGCCGTAGCCGGCCGCGCGCTGCGCTTCTTCAGCCTGGTAAGCGAAATACTGTGGCACCCGACTCCAGCGCCACTCGTAGGAAATCACCGAGGTCGCGTAATACAGGCTGACGGCCAGGCCGACCAACACCAATGCGGTCAGCCCGTGCCAAGGCCACTGAGCTTTCTTGTGTTTAATCACGAAAGGTAGTTCCGTAAAAGCGAACGCGCAGGGCTAGCCTGCGCGTCAGGTTTCAAGCCAGTCGAACGACGGCCTTATTCCATGTCCTTGAGCCAAGCGGTGTCTTTGAACCACTTGTCATGGATACGTTTGTAAGTGCCGTCGTTGTGGATCTGGTGCAGGTAGTTGTTGATCCAGTTGATGCTGTCGTAGTCGCCTTTCTTCAGGCCGAAGGCCAGCGGCTCATAGGTGAACGGCTCGTCCAGGAACAGCAGCTTGCCAGCACCGGCCTTGTTCACCGCAACCACGTTGTAGGGGGCATCGTAAATGAACGCATCGGCTTTGCCGTTGACCACGTCCATCACGGCTTCCTGCTCGTTGTCGTAGCCGTGATACTTGGCTTTGCCGATCAGCTTCTTGGCGACCAGTTCACCGGTAGTCCCCACCTTGGAGGTGATACGGTACTCGTCGGTGTTCAGGTCTTTGTACGACTTGACCTTGTCTGCGAGCTCCTTGCGGATCAGCAGGGTCTGGCCGACCACGATGAAGGGTTCGCTGAAGTTCAGACGCAGGTTGCGTTCCTGGGTCAGGGTCATGCCGCTGCCGATCATGTCGAACTTGTCGGTCAGAAGCGCCGGGATGATACCGTCATAGCTGGTGGACACCAGCTCCAGCTTGACGCCCATGGCCTTGGTCATGGCCTTGAGCAGGTCGACTTCGAAGCCGATGATTTCGCCACGCTTGTTGGTCATCTCGAACGGCATGTAGGTAGGGTCCATACCCACGCGCAGGGTGCCGCGCTTGACTGCGTCGTCAATTGCCCCGGCCTGGGCCGTTGCCACTGTAGCCAGTGCCGCGACGCCGGCCAGCAGCATCGACAGGTACTTTTTCATCATCACCAGATCCCCCAACAGGAAAGCTCGAATTTTATTGTGATCGCAGATCGCCCTGATGGACGACGCACTGTATCGAAGTGCGCGATGCTACCCCATGCGCCGCAAGGCACATATAGGCGATAGGCACTTTGTTATGTGTTGTCGGCAGAAACGACATCGCCGGCAAGCCCAAGCCCCATGTAGGGCACTCCGGTTTGTCGGCGATGGTTGCAGCGCAGTTCAACGATCAGGCATTAGCCAGCGATGGCAACTCCTGCGACTGCGGGTGTAACGGCAACAACGGCGAATGCGGGTTGCTGGCAATCGATTGCCGCCAGACGTCCAGCCAGGCGGCACTCTGCTCGGCCCAGACACGCTCATGCAAGCGTGACAACGCTACCGGGTCACTGAGCAGTGCCAATCGGGTACTGCCGTCGAGTGCGCCAGGGCCAACCTCCAACGCCTTGGCGATACGCTCGGCACGCAGGGCCTCGATCGGTGCGGCAACACCATGACGCGCCGTCGCCAGGGCACAGGCCAGGGCATTCTGCTGTGGATCGACCACTGCCCGGACAAAACCGTCATTCAGTGCATGCCAACGGTTTTCATGGGTGTACTGATCAGTCGCCAGCAACTCATGCGGTGTCGCGTATTCCTCAGGGATCAGGAACAGGCGTTCATCCTTGGCGCGCAGGCCCAGGTTGACCCGGCTGGAGATCACCGAAACCGGAATCGACAGCATCAGCGAACCTACAATCGGTACCAGCCACCAGAGGAAGCTCGGGTTCAGCCATGCCACCAACAGTGCCCAGGCAACGCCCAGCAGGGTTTGCGGGCCATGCCGGCGAACTGCCTCGCTCCATGGCGTGGAGTCGTCGTCACGCTGTGGCGAGTTCCAGGTTGCCGCCCAGCCCAGGAACGCGGCCAGCACGAAACGAGTGTGGAAAATCATCCGCACAGGTGCCAGCAGCATGGAGAACAGCATCTCCAGCAGCATCGACAGCGTCACCTTGAAGCGACCGCCAAATTCCTTGGCGCCCTTGGCCCAGATCAGAATGATGCTGAGCAACTTGGGCAGGAACAACAGCACAATGGTCGTCGAAAACAGCGCAATGGCTTTTTCCGGGTGCCATTGAGGCCAGAGCGGGTAGAGCTGACGTGGCTCGAGGAAGTACTGCGGCTCCATCAAGGTGTTGGTTGCCAGCAGCGCCGTCGACAGCACCAGGAAGAAGAACCACAGCGGCGCCGACAGGTAGGACATCACACCTGTGAGGAACACCGCACGGTGTACCGGGTGCATGCCCTTGACCAGGAACAGACGGAAGTTCATCAGGTTGCCGTGGCACCAGCGCCGGTCGCGCTTGAGCTCGTCGAGCAGGTTCGGCGGCAGTTCTTCGTAGCTGCCCGGAAGATCGTAGGCAATCCACACGCCCCACCCCGCACGCCGCATCAGTGCGGCCTCGACGAAGTCGTGGGAGAGGATCGCACCGGCGAAGGCACCCTTACCCGGCAACGGCGCCAAGGCGCAGTGCTCGATGAATGGCTTCATCCGGATAATTGCGTTGTGCCCCCAGTAGTGCGACTCGCCGAGCTGCCAGAAGTGCAGGCCGGCAGTGAACAGCGGGCCATAGACGCGGGTGGCGAACTGCTGCATGCGTGCATACAGCGTGTCCATGCCCGAGGCTTTTGGCGCGGTCTGGATGATACCGGCGTCCGGATTGGCTTCCATCAACCGCACCAGGCTGGTCAAGCATTCGCCACTCATTACGCTGTCGGCGTCGAGTACCACCATGTAACGGTAGTCCCCACCCCAACGGCGGCAGAAGTCGTCCAGGTTGCCACTCTTGCGCTTCACACGGCGACGGCGGCGGCGATAGAAGATCCGCCCAAAGCCTTTGGCCTCGCGGCAAACCTCCAGCCAGGCCTGTTGCTCGGCCACGGCAATATCGGTGTCGTTGGTGTCACTGAGCACAAAGAAATCGAAACGGTCGAGATCGCCCGTCGCAACCACCGACTCGAAGGTCGCCCGCAACCCTGCAAATACACGCGGGACATCTTCGTTACAAATCGGCATGACGATCGCAGTACGCGCCTGCGGCGCAATCGGCTCGTTGCCAGCGCTGCTGCCAGAGATACGGTACTTGTCGCGCCCAGTCAGCAGCTCAAGGAAGCCCATCAAGGCCGTCCAGAAACCCGCGGATACCCAGCAGAAGAGGATACCGAACAAGACCAGGATGCTGGTCTGCAATGCATACGGCCAGACCTGTTGGACGGTGGTCAGCAGCGGCTGGTTCAGGACCTCGTCGAGGTCGACGAATGACCAGCCCTGATAAGGCAAGATGCCTTTCATGTACCAACCGGCAACGATGGTCTGCCCCAGCATCAGCGTTAGCAGGATGTAGCGGCGCACCGAACCAACCCAGCGCCAGCGTGCAGCCGGTAGCTCGCGCTTTTCGGGCGCAGGGGCGTTTGTCCGGCCGGTCAAACGACGCCAGGCGCGAATCAGGATATTGGTCCGCCACGGCTCAGGAACCACCCGAGTGCGACGAATTGGCGGGGTAGCCTTCAGGCACAACCGACCGCTGGCATCGAGGCCGAGCATCTCGGCCTCCTCCAGCTCCTCAGCCGTACCCAAGGTAAGGCGACCTGCAACCGACGCCTGGGCGGCCTCGGCCTCCCCGGCAGACGGTTGTGCGGACAAGCGTTGATGCAGCTCGCTGAACGAGGTGCAGCTGGCCAGTTCGGCCCGCTGCTCGTCGCTCAGTGGCAGGTGTTCCAGGTATTCGCTCAGCGACCCTGGTTGTGCAGAGTGTTTACTCATCGGCAGGCAACTGATAACTCCAGGTCTCGGTCAGGACTTGTTCGGTCGTGGCCGGAGCCGTGGTGGTGGATGCCGCATCGGCGGCTGGCTGTGCGGCCGCTTTCTCGGCCTTGTCTTTGGCCTGCTTGGCAGCGGCTTTTTCCTGCTTGGTCGGCTTGGCCGGCTCAACAGGAACGTCACGTACCAGCGCAGCACGCATTTCAGTGGACTTGTTCGGGTCCTTGACCTTGAACCGCAAGGTCAGGCGCCAGCCCTGGATTTCCGGGTTGTAGCGCAGGCTGTTCTCGACCAACTCACCGTTGTCGCCAAGGCTGACCTGGCTACGTACAGCGGTGTCTTCCGGCAACGCCTTGAGCACCGGGCCTTCAAAGTCGACCAGGAAGGCCACGCTACCATCAGGCTGACGGATCAGGTTGGATTGCTTGACATCACCGGTCGAACGCAGGGTCTGCTTGACCCAACCCAGCTTCGGCGAATGCAGTTCGGACTCATCCATGGTCCAGTGCAGACGGTACTCGAACTCGGCAGCAGTGCCAGGCTCAGGCAGTTTTTCCGGGCTCCAGAACGCAACGATGTTGTCGTTGGTTTCGTCGGCAGTTGGAATTTCCACCAGGTCGACCGTGCCCTTGCCCCAGTCGCCAACAGGCTCGATCCAGGCGCTTGGGCGCTTATGGTAGTTGTCATCCAGGTCTTCGAACTGGCTGAACTCGCGCTGACGCTGCAACAGGCCAAAACCACGTGGGTTTTCCACGCTGAAGTTGCTGACGGCCAAGTGTTTCGGGTTGTTCAGCGGGCGCCACAGCCATTCGCCGTTGCCGGCATGAATCGACAGGCCTTCAGAGTCGTGCAGGGCAGGACGGTAGTTGAGCACCTTCGATGGCTGGTTGCCACCGAACAGGAACATGCTGGTCAGCGGGGCAATGCCCAGGCGGCTGACACGGTCACGCAGGAACACCTTGGACTTGACGTCAACGATGGTGTCGCTACCCGGACGCAGGGTCAGACGGTAAGCACCGGTGGAACGTGGCGAGTCAAGCAACGCATAGATGACCAGTTGCTTGTCGGTCGCCTTTGGACGCTCGATCCAGAACTCAGTAAAGCGTGGGAACTCTTCGCCAGAAGGCAGTGCCGTGTCGATAGCCAGACCACGGGCAGACAGGCCATAGGCTTGCCCCTTGCCGACCACGCGGAAATAGCTGGCGCCCAGCAAGGTCATGATTTCGTCTTGCTTGTCAGCCTTGTTGATCGGGTACAGCACGCGGAAGCCGGCGTAACCGAGCTTTTCAGTGGCCTTGCTGTCAAAGCTCAGGTCACCGAAGTCAAAGCGGCTGGCGTCGTACTTGATTTCGTGGACTTTGCTGCCGACAACCTCGTTGATCGTCACAGGGGTGTCGAAGTGCATGCCCTGGTGATAGAAGGACAGCTTGAACGGCGTCTTGGCCTTGGCCCATTCGGCCTTGTCTTCACGGAAGCGAATTTTCTGGTAGTCCGCGAATTTCATTTCGCGGAACACTGCGGGCAGGTTGCTCTTCGGCGCCTCGTACTTCTGCCCGGCAAGATCCTTCGCCTTGGCCGCTACATCGTCAAGGTTGAACGCCCAGAGCTGGCCTGCGCCGAGCAGGCAGACGAGCGCCGAGCCGGCTGCCAGAGCCTTGCGCAGCCGATTGCCAGAAGTTCTTGGTGCATTACAGGGACTTACAATCACGAGCAACCCTCGCCGAAAACAGATCAAAGAACCAACTGCCAGCCATCGCTTGCCGGGTTGGCGAGCACTGTTCGGACTCCGAAAGGGCGTAATGATTCCCTAAACGGCGTCAGACAGTTCTCAAGTTAAAGTAAAACAAATCGGCGAACGCCGATCTTGGTAGCGCGCGATTATCTAGCAGGCGGCGCTACAACGCATCAGGGCAACACAACTATTTCTGCTAGAACCCTCCTTTTTTCCTGCAAAAAAGGAGGTTTTCAGCCTTATATTTGTAACATAAATGTTACGGGGCCATCATTGACCAGATGTACCTGCATGTCGGCACCGAAACGCCCGCTTTCAACTGTAGCGTGCAACGCCCTCGCCTGCCCCAGCAAGTACTCGAAAAGCTCCGCGCCCAGCGCAGGTGGTGCAGCGCTGGAGAAGCTCGGGCGCAATCCGCTCTGTGTATCAGCCGCCAGGGTGAACTGCGAGACCAGCAGCAAGCCGCCCTGAATGTCCTTGAGCGACAGGTTCATCTTGCCCCGCTCATCACTGAACACGCGGTAATTGAGCAGTTTGTGCAGCAGCTTGTCGGCATGGGCGCGGGTATCGCCCGGCTCGACTGCAACCAGCACCAGCAATCCCTGGTCGACCGCCCCGACAATCTCTGCGTCCACCTCAACGCGTGCGCTACGCACGCGCTGCAACAGGCCCTTCACGCTTCTTCCAGTGGCAAGTCCAGCAAACGCCGGGCCATTTGGTCGGCAGCACGCACCAGCGCATCGGTGATACCCGGCTCAGACGCCGCATGCCCTGCATCGCGAATCACCTTCAGCTCGCTGTTTGGCCAGGCCTGATGGAGCTCCCAGGCATTATCCAATGGGCAGATGACATCATAACGACCATGCACGATCACTGCAGGCAGGTGGGCGATCTTCGGCATGTCGCGAATCAGTTGGTCGGGCTCAAGGAATGCATTGTTCATGAAATAATGGCATTCGATCCGCGCAATAGACAACGCGCGCTGAGGCTCGGAGAAGCGGTCGACGACCAACGGGTTGGGCCGCAGGGTAGCGGTACGCCCTTCCCAGGTCGACCAGGCCTTGGCGGCATGCATCTGGGCAATTTGATCATTGCCGGTCAGGCGCTTGTGGAAAGCCTGGACCAGGTTGCCGCGTTCCTCGGCCGGAATCGGCGCGATGTAGTCCTGCCAGTAGTCAGGGAACAAGCGGCTGGCGCCACTCTGGTAGAACCACTCGATTTCCTGTGGGCGGCACAGAAAGATACCGCGCAGGATCAAACCCTGTACGCGTTCGGGGTGAGTCTGGGCATAGGCCAAGGCCAGGGTCGACCCCCAGGAGCCACCGAACACCACCCACTTGTCGATACCCAGGTGCTTGCGAATGCGCTCAAGGTCCTCGACCAAATGCCAGGTGGTGTTGTTCTCAAGGCTGGCATGCGGTGTCGAGCGCCCGCAGCCGCGCTGATCGAAGGTAATGATGCGGTACAGGTTCGGGTCGAAATAGCAGCGACTCTGTGCATCACACCCTGCTCCCGGCCCACCGTGGATAAACACCACCGGCAACCCCTCGGGCGAACCGCTCTCGTCAACATACAGCACATGCGGCGCCTCCACGGCCAGATCGTGTCGGGCGTAGGGTTTGATCTGCGGGTACAAGGTCTGCATTACGCACTCCGTGTGGGGGAATTATTCTGCCGTTGGGCATCATAAACCCGAATTGCGCTTTGAGCATGCCCCCCGCAACATCTGACACCGCATAAAACCGTTCACACTGCGTAGTGCGCCTTGCCCCAGGTCACTGCTGCGTTGAGCAGGCGTTCCAGCACCTGCTGGGTGGGTTGCGCCAGATCCTCGCGATAATGGAACGGCTCGACTTCCTCCATATAGGTAGTCTGCGCCAACTCCAGCTGTACCGCATGAATGTGCCTGGCCGGGTCACCATAGTGACGGGTGATATGCCCACCCTTGAAGCGCCCGTTCAGCACATGGCTGTAACCCTCGGCGCAAGCGCACACCGCTTGCAACTGCTCGGCGAGTTGCGGGTCGCAGCTGGCCCCATTGAACGTGCCCAGGTTGAAGTCCGGCAGCGTGCCGTCGAACAGGTGCGGGACGTGCGAGCGGATCGAGTGGGCATCCCACAGCAGCGCGTAGCCGAACTGCTCACGCAGACGCGCCAGTTCCTGGCGCAACGTGTCGTGATACGGCCGCCAGATACGCTCAAGATAGTCAGCTCGCTCGCGGGCCGATGGCGTCAGCCCGTCCTTGAACAACGGCGTACCGTCGAACAGGGTGGCCGGGTACAGCCCGGTGGTGGCACCGGTATACAGCGGCTGGTCATCGTCTGGACGGTTGAGGTCGATGACAAACCGCGAATATTCGGCGGAAACAATGCTGGCGCCCATGCTCACCGCAAAGTCATACAACCGTGGAATGTGCCAATCGGTATCCGGCAGGCTGCGTGCCGGTTCGATCAGGCCGGCCTCGACTGCCGGTGTCAAACGCACGCCGGCATGGGGCATGCTGATCAATAGCGGCAAGGTGCCTTGGTGAAAGTTCAGAACCTTATCCATAAAGACGCTCTTCAAAAATGGGTTTCAAGGCCATGGCGAATGACCCGCTTGGGTAAGTCGCCGCCCAACCAATAGGACAGGTCGGCAGGACGCTCGATGTCCCAGGCAATGAAATCGG
Organism: Pseudomonas sp. FFUP_PS_473; assembly: GCF_002858665.1. Lineage (NCBI taxonomy): Bacteria > Pseudomonadati > Pseudomonadota > Gammaproteobacteria > Pseudomonadales > Pseudomonadaceae > Pseudomonas > Pseudomonas sp. FFUP_PS_473. The sequence continues at coordinate 60,985 of NZ_PJQQ01000014.1, read as the reverse complement.
CGACCTTGCCCACTTCCAGCGACCCGTGACTGTCGCCCAGCCCAAGGGCGCGGGCAGCATGCAGGGTCACCCCGGCCAGGGCTTCTTCCGGCGTCATGCGGAACAGCGTACAGGCCATGTTCATCATTAGACGCAACGACAGCCCTGGCGAGGTCCCGGGGTTGAGGTCGGTGGCGATGGCGATCTTCACACCGTGCTTGCGCAAAGCGTCCATCGGCGGCAGCTGGGTTTCACGCAGGAAGTAGAAAGCGCCGGGCAACAGCACCGCAACGGTGCCGGCTGCCGCCATGGCGATGGCGTCCTCCTCGGTCATGAACTCCAGGTGATCCGCCGACAATGCCTGATAGCGCGCCGCCAAGCTGGAGCCGTGCAGCGACGACAGTTGTTCGGCATGCAATTTGACCGGCAGGCCCAATTCACGGGCTTTTATAAACACCCGCTCGACCTGGGCCGGGGAAAACGCCAGGTATTCACAGAACGCATCCACGGCGTCGACCAGCCCCTCAGCGGCCAGAGCCGGGAGCATTTCAGTGCAGATGTGTTCAATGTAGTCGTCTGCCCGACCGGCGAACTCCGGCGGCATGGCGTGCGCCGCCAGGCAGGTACCGCGCACCGTCACCGGCAACTCAGCGCCCAGCCGACGAATGACCCGGAGCAACTTGCGCTCACTGGCCAGGTCCAGGCCATACCCGGACTTGATTTCGACGGTGGTCACGCCATCGCGCAACAAGGCCTGCAGGCGTTGCCGAGCGCTGGCGTACAACTGTTCTTCCGTAGCGGCGCGCGTAGCGCGCACGGTGCTGGCGATACCACCACCCTGGGCGGCGATATCGGCATAGCTGACACCTTGCAAGCGTTGCTCGAACTCGCCACTGCGGTTACCGCCGAACACGGTATGGGTGTGGCAGTCGATCAGGCCCGGGGTTACCCAGGCACCGTTAAGCTCGACCACCCTGGCATCTGCCGTGACCGGCAGGGACTGGCGCGGGCCGATCCACTCGATCCGCTCGCCGGACGTCAAAATTGCCGCATCCTCGATGATCGAGTAAACACCTTGCGCCATGCTTGCCACATGGCAGTGCTGCCAGAGGGTTTTCATGCACCGTCTCCGTGACTATCGTTGAGTGTTGGACAATACCTGAGCAGGCGCCACAGCCACGCGCGGCTTGCACCAGAGCAGGTAAGAGGCAACCAGGAACACCACCCAGACCACGCCGACGAGCAGCGCTGCCTGTGTATCCGGGAAATAACCCAGCACACCGAAGATGAACACCATGAAGGCGATCGCTGCCGCTGGACCATAGGGCCAGAACGGTACCGGGAACTTCAGTTGTGCGGCTTCTTCACGGCTCATGCTGCGACGCATGGCGACCTGGGTCACCAGAATCATCAGCCAGACCCATACCGTGGCGAACGTGGCAATGGAGGCGATCAGCAGGAAGACGTTTTCCGGGATCAGGTAGTTCAGCACGACGCCGCTCAGCAGTGCCACACCCATGACCAGTACGGTCATCCATGGCACACCTTGACGGGAAACCTTGGCGAACCCCTTCGGTGCCTGACCTTGCTGAGCCAAGCCGTACATCATGCGCCCAGCGGCAAAAATATCGCTGTTGATCGCCGATACCGCCGCCGAGATCACCACAATGTTCAGCACGGCCGCAGCCGAACCGATCCCCAGATTGCTGAAAATCTGTACGAACGGGCTACCTTGGGTACCGATCTGCGGCCACGGGTAGAGGCACATCAGGACGAACAGGGTCAGCACATAGAACAGCAGTATCCGCAGCGGAACAGCATTGATCGCCTTGGGCAGCACGCGCTGAGGGTCTTTCGCTTCGCCTGCAGTGATACCGATGATCTCGATACCGCCAAAGGCAAACATCACCACGGCAAACGAGGCGATCAGGCCGCTCACGCCATTGGGCATGAAGCCGCCGTGGGCCGTCAGGTTGACGATACCACTGACCGTGTCGCCATTGGCGCTGCCCAGCCCGAAGAGCATGATGCCGAAGCCGGCCAGGATCATCGCGACGATGGCAACGACCTTGAGCAGCGACAGCCAGAACTCCATCTCGCCATAGACCTTGACGTTGCACAGGTTCAGCCCGCCGATCAGGAAGACAATACCCAGCACCCAGATCCAGCGCGCGACTTCGGGGAACCAGAAGCCCATGTAAATGCCGAAGGCCGTCACGTCGGCCAAACAGACAATGACCATTTCAAATGCGTAGGTCCAGCCGAGCACAAACCCGGCCATCGGCCCCAGATAGGTGGAGGCATATTGACCGAACGAGCCCGAAACCGGGTTGTGTACGGCCATTTCCCCCAGGGCGCGCATGACCATGAAGACGGCAGCACCGCCGATCAGGTAGGCCAGCAGCACTGCCGGGCCCGCCATCTGGATCGCCGAAGCAGAGCCGTAGAACAGGCCCGTACCAATGGCCGAGCCCAGGGCCATGAAACGAATATGGCGAGCCGTTAGCCCGCGTTTGAGTCCTTGCGATTGAGATTGCATTTCGCGGTCCTGATTATTTTTGTAGGCGAAAAGCGGTACGAGCCCTTTCGGGCCCGTACGGCAAAGGCGATATCAGCCCAACGGATCAGAGGCTCGGCAGAACGCCAGCCGGCAGCAGACCGTTCAAGTGCCCTTCAGCCAGCAAGGCGCTGGCCGCCTCGATGTCCGGCGCGAAGAACCGGTCCTTTTCGTAATAAGCGACCTTGCTGCGCAGCAGTTGACGAGCCGTTTCCAGCTTCGGCGAGGTCTTCAGCCCTTCACGCAGGTCCAGGCCCTGGCAGGCGGCCAGCCATTCCACGGCGAGGATGCCGCGAACGTTGTCAGCCATTTCCCAGAGGCGCTTGCCAGCAGCCGGCGCCATCGACACGTGGTCTTCCTGGTTGGCCGAGGTCGGCAGGCTGTCGACACTGTGCGGGTGAGCCAGGGCCTTGTTCTCGCTGGCCAGCGCTGCTGCCGTGACCTGCGCGATCATGAAGCCGGAGTTGACCCCACCATTGGCCACCAGGAACGGTGGCAGCTGCGACATGTGCTTGTCCATCATCAGCGAGATACGGCGCTCGCTCAGCGAGCCGATCTCGGCAATGGCCAAGGCCATGTTGTCGGCAGCCATGGCCACCGGTTCGGCGTGGAAGTTGCCGCCGGAAATCACGTCGCCCTCTTTGGCGAATACCAGTGGGTTGTCCGATACGGCGTTGGCTTCGATGACCAGTACTTCGGCCGCCTGACGGAACTGGGTCAGGCAAGCCCCCATGACCTGAGGCTGGCAACGCAGCGAGTATGGGTCCTGGACCTTGCCGCAATGCTCATGGGACGCCGAGACTTCACTGCCGTCACCCAGCAGGTCACGGTAGCAGGCCGCTGCGTCGATTTGACCGCGCTGACCACGGGCGGCGTGAATCCGCGGGTCGAAAGGCGAACGCGAACCGAGCACGGCTTCAACGGTCAGGCCACCGCAGGCCATGGCCGCTGCGAACAGGTCTTCACCCTGGAACAGGCCACGCAGCGCGTAGGCCGTGGACGCCTGGGTACCGTTGAGCAGGGCCAGGCCCTCCTTGGCAGCCAGGGTCAGCGGTTCAAGCCCTGCTACTGCCAGTGCTTCGGTCGCCGACAGCCACTGGCCTTTATGACGAGCCTTGCCCTCGCCCAGCAGAACCAGCGACATGTGCGCCAGCGGCGCCAGGTCACCGGATGCCCCCACCGAACCCTTGAGCGGGATGTGCGGGTAAACCTCGGCGTTGATCAGCGCGATCAGCGCATCGATGACCTTGCGGCGGATGCCCGAGAAACCACGGCTCAGGCTGTTGACCTTGAGCACCATGATCAGGCGCACCAGCTCATCGCAGATCGGCTCGCCGACACCTGCGGCGTGAGACAGCACCAGCGAGCGCTGCAGGTTTTCCAGGTCATGGCTGGCGATACGGGTCGACGCCAACAGGCCAAAACCCGTGTTGATGCCGTAGGCGGTACGGTTTTCCGCAAGAATCTGCTCGACGCAGGCAACGCTGTCGTCGATCTGCTGGTCGGCGCTGGCATCCAGCTTCAGTTTCAGCGGGTTCTTGTAGATGGCACGCAGCTGAGCCAAGGTCAGGGTGCCAGGCTTCAGGGTCAATTCAGTCACGTTGTTGCTCCGCTACAGAGAGGCGATTACGCCTGTCGTTAATTCAGTATCAACCATTGCGCGCCAATCAGCGCGTAATCATCGGCAGGTTCAGACCTTGTTCCTTGGCGCAATCGATGGCGATCTGATAACCGGCATCGGCATGGCGCATCACGCCAGTGGCCGGGTCGTTGGTCAGAACGCGAGCGATTCGCTCGGCTGCCTCGTCGGTACCGTCACAGACGATGACCATGCCGGAGTGCTGCGAGAAGCCCATGCCGACACCACCGCCGTGGTGCAACGAGACCCAGGTCGCGCCGCTGGCGGTGTTGAGCAGTGCGTTGAGCAATGGCCAGTCGGACACAGCGTCGGAGCCATCCATCATCGATTCGGTTTCGCGGTTCGGGCTCGACACCGAGCCCGAGTCCAGGTGGTCACGACCAATCACGATCGGTGCCGACAACTCGCCGCGGCGAACCATCTCGTTGAAGGCCAGGCCCAGTTTGGCGCGCTGCCCCAGACCAACCCAGCAGATACGTGCTGGCAGGCCCTGGAAGCTGATGCGCTCACGGGCCATTTCCAGCCAGTTATGCAGATGCGCATCGTCAGGGATCAGTTCCTTGACCTTGGCGTCGGTCTTGTAGATGTCTTCGGCGTTACCCGACAAGGCCGCCCAGCGGAACGGGCCGATGCCACGGCAGAACAACGGACGAATATAAGCCGGTACGAAGCCTGGGAAGTCGAATGCGTTTTCTACGCCTTCTTCCTTGGCCATCTGACGGATGTTGTTGCCGTAGTCGAAAGTCGGAATGCCCTGCTTCTGGAAATCGAGCATGGCCTGAACGTGCACGGCCATCGACTGCTTGGCCGCCTTGACCACGGCAGCCGGCTCGGTTTGTGCGCGGTCACGGTACTGTTCCCAGGTCCAGCCTGCTGGCAGGTAGCCGTTGAGCGGGTCATGGGCGCTGGTCTGGTCGGTGACCATGTCTGGACGCACGCCGCGCTTGACCAGTTCAGGCAGGATTTCAGCCGCGTTACCGTGCAGGGCAATGGAAATGGCTTTGCCTTCAGCGGTGTACTTGGCAATGCGCGCCAAGGCGTCGTCCAGGTCATTGGCCTGTTCGTCGACATAGCGGGTGCTCAGGCGGAAGTCGATGCGGCTCTGCTGGCATTCGATGTTCAGCGAGCAGGCACCGGCCAGGGTTGCGGCCAGCGGCTGCGCGCCACCCATGCCACCCAGGCCGGCGGTCAGTACCCACTTGCCCTTGAGGCTGCCGTTGTAGTGCTGGCGGCCGGCCTCGACGAAGGTTTCATAGGTGCCTTGAACGATGCCCTGGCTACCGATGTAGATCCAGCTGCCGGCAGTCATCTGGCCGTACATGGCCAGGCCCTTGGCATCCAGTTCGTTGAAGTGCTCCCACGTGGCCCAGTGCGGCACCAGGTTGGAGTTGGCGATCAACACGCGTGGGGCGTTGGCGTGGGTCTTGAACACGCCGACCGGTTTGCCGGACTGCACCAGCAAGGTTTCGTCGTCGTTCAGGTTGGTCAGGCTTTCGACGATCTTGTCGTAGCACTCCCAGTTACGCGCCGCACGGCCAATGCCGCCGTACACCACCAGCTCTTTCGGGTTTTCCGCGACTTCAGGGTCGAGGTTGTTCATCAGCATGCGCAGCGGCGCTTCGGTCAGCCAGCTTTTGGCGGTCAGCGTAGTGCCGCGCGGGGCGCGAATTTCGACGTCACGGAATTTGTTCATGTTCTTGTCAGTCACGGTAACGGCTCCTCAAGCGATCGATCCCGCCCAGCCCAGGCTGTGGGCGAGCGTGCCAGCGGTGGCAGGCAAATTCGGGATGGCAGTAGGGCTGCCATGCACACTCATACAAACACATATTTACTTGTATGTACAAGCATAGGCAATTGAAGTGCCAACTTCTCCGACGAACTGCCAAAGAGGCACGCCACGGCCAACGCAGCGCAAGAAATCCGGGGTTCTGGCAGCAAAAGAAAACGTATGGGAGGGGGACAGGGGTGCAGAACAACGCCGTCAGACAAGGTGGCGTTGCACCACCTTGGGTCAATCAGTAACACACCCGCGCGCAACTCATCAGTAACCGCGGTAACAATCTCAGCAGTGGCTCAGCTCGATCAGGCAGCAGTGACCACTCAGCTCAAGCGCCTGCAACCCCGCGTTTCCTTCGACCTGCAGACAGTCGTGGCGTGACAGCGTCTGCACCGCATGCCCGCCCAACGCAGCACGAACCTGCTCGCCAGCAGCGAAGACCAACAGCGTCTGCGCCGAACTGAAGAGACGACTCTCACCCTCAAGCCATTGCAGGCGTGCGCGGTAACGCTGCGGCGCATAGATCAGGTTGAAATCGCGGATCGGCCCACCCAACAAGCGGCAGCTCACCTGGCTTTCACCTGAGAACATGAAGGCATCGAAGGGCAACAGTGCACGGCTTGCCTCACCATCGACCTGCAGCACCATGCCGTCACCTTGCAGCACGGTGATGATCCGCTGGTATCCGGCAAAGCTGGAGAAGCCACCCGACTCGGCAATATCGGCAATCGACAGGCGCCAGCCAAAGCCCTCAAGCCCCTCTCCGGCGTCACGGGCGATTTCTTCGGTGCTGCCACCACCATTCTTCCAGGGCATGCGGGGGTAATTGACCGCGCGAAGTACCTGCATCTGACTCATTTACTGAAACGTCCTTCCAAACGATGACGGGAACCAGGGTGAATCAACCGTGCCGCCGTCACCGGCTGACGGCCGGACCACGTGCGACGTCGAATCAGCAGGCACGGCTCGCCCTGCTCGATCTGCAGCAGACGACATTCCTCCGGCTCAGCCAGAATCGCCTCGACCACATGCTCGCCCTCGGTCAGGGGTGCCACCTGGGACAGGTAGGCATAAGGGGTCTGCACGGTGAAATCCTGCTTGAGGTAGTCCGGTGCAACCTGAGCATTGACGAAGCGGTCTTCGATTTGCACCGGAATGTCGTTCTCGTAATGCACGATCAACGAATGGAACACCCGCTGACCTTCGCGCATATCCAGTGCCAGCGCCCGCTCGGAGCCGGCGGCCTCTTCAGCCAGGGTCACCACCTTGCAGGTGTGTTTGTGACCCCGCGCGGCGATCTCGTCTGCAATGTTGTTGACGTCGAACAATGCGGAACGGGTCTTGGGCTCGGCAACAAAGGTCCCGACGCCCTGCATGCGCACCAACAGCCCCTCGGCTGTCAGCTCGCGCAGTGCGCGGTTAATGGTCATGCGACTGAAGCCCAGCTCACTGACCAGTTCGCTTTCCGACGGCACACGGTGGTGCGGTGGCCAGCTACCGTTCTTGATTTGCAGGGCAATCATTTGCTTGACCCGGGCATACAGCGGCGCCGGCCCCTCGCCCATTTGGGCAACCAGCGCGGAGACAGGTGGTGTCGGCACGTCGAGATCCTTGTTCAAAATGAGTACTCCATAGATTGCCGGAGTTTACCCAGCAGGCAAACGTCTGTATATGTATATACAAATAAACAAAACGAGGTGCCGTGTCGATGTCCGTCTTCTTTGCCGAACGTGCTTTGCTGCCTACCGGCTGGGCCAACAATGTCCGCATCGAGGTCGGTACCGACGGCCGAATCGGCCGCGTCCATACCGATGCCTCGGCCGAGGGCGCCGAACGCGTGGCAGGCCCACTGCTGCCGGGCATGCCAAACCTGCACTCACATGCCTTCCAGCGCGCCATGGCCGGCCTGGCTGAAGTGGTTGGCAACCCCAATGACAGCTTCTGGACCTGGCGCGAACTGATGTACCGCATGGTCGGCCAGATCAGCCCGGAACAACTGGAAGTGATTGCCCGCCAGTTGTACATCGAGATGCTCAAGGCCGGATACACCTCGGTCGCCGAGTTCCACTACGTGCACCACGATGCTGATGGCACTCCCTATGCCGACCCGACGGAACTGTCCCAGCGTATCAGCCAGGCTGCCAGCCACAGCGGCATCGGCCTGACCCTGCTCCCCGTGCTCTACAGCCACTCAGGTTTCGGTGGCCAAGCGCCCACCGATGGGCAGCGCCGCTTTATCAACAACACCGAGCAGTATCTGCGGCTACACGAGCGCCTGGCACCACTGCTGGCGCAGCAACCCGCGCAACATTTGGGGCTGTGCTTCCACTCGCTGCGCGCCGTCACTCCGCAACAGATCGCTCAGGTCATGGCCGCCAGCGACCCACACTGCCCTGTGCACATACACATTGCGGAGCAACAGAAAGAAGTCGACGACTGCCTGGCCTGGAGCGGCCGACGCCCACTGCAATGGTTGTACGAGAACACCGAGGTTGATCAGCGCTGGTGCCTGGTCCATGCCACCCACGCCGAAGCCGACGAAGTCGCGCTGATGGCGGCCAGCGGCGCGGTAGCTGGATTGTGCCTGACCACCGAGGCCAACCTGGGCGACGGCATCTTCCCTGCAGTCGACTACCTGGCCCGTGGCGGTCGCCTGGGTATTGGCTCGGACAGCCATGTTTCGCTCAGCGTGGTGGAAGAACTGCGCTGGCTCGAATACGGCCAACGCCTGCGCGACCAGCGACGCAACCGACTGTACCGTGCGGAGCAGCCGATGGTTGGGCGCACACTGTTCGATGCAGCCCTCAGTGGCGGAGCACAAGCATTAGGGCAGCCGGTGGGCACGCTGGCAGAAGGTCACCGCGCCGACTGGCTGGTGCTCGACGGCAACGACCCCTACCTGGCAACGGCCAAGGGCGATGGCATCCTCAATCGCTGGCTGTTTGCCGGAGGCGATCGTCAGGTCCGCGATGTGATGGTCAACGGCAAATGGGTGGTACGCCAAGGCCATCATGCCGCCGAAGAACAGACCGCCCAGGCCTTTACCCGTGTGCTGAGAGAACTGTTGGGCTGACGCGGGAGTTGATGCAGGGGCCAGCCAGGCAAGCAATCACGGCTGCCTGGCAATATCCTGATCAGACACTCGCCAGATCAAGCGCGTCGTGTCGTACCCCTGCTGGCGTGCCTTGGCCAGCAGGCTTTCGCGCTCATAGGCCGGTACCGTCGGCCTGCGCGAGAGCAGCCAGAGGTAACGCCGGTTCGGGTTGCCAACCAGTGCGGTCTGGTAGTCATCGTCGAGGTACAACACCCAATAGTCGCCCTTGGCGACGCCCGGCAGCAGTCTCGAGAACCAGTTATCAAACTCGACCCAGAGCTTGTCGGTCTTGCCTGGCACCTGTGGCGTGGCGGTACCGCTTGCCTCCTGCCACTCCCCTTCTAAGGTGCGACAGCGATTGAGAACGCCGACATTGCCATCTGGCTTGAGGCTGTAATGCGCTTCAGATTGCGCACAATCACGCTGGAAGAACATCGGCAAACGCGCCAGTTCATACCACGTGCCCTGGTAGCGCTTGAGGTCGACACGCTCGACTGTCTTGGGCGGCAGTGGCCCGCTATCAGAGTGCGCGCAACCGCCAAGAAGCAGAGCCGCGCTCAGCCCCAGCAGGTGAGAGAGTCGTTTCATTTGAGCCCCTGTCCTGAGTACATCAATACATTGTCACCCGCAAACTGGATACTGATGAAGGTGTCTTTGTCACCCCAGGTACAGCTGGAGATGCCCAACGCACCTGAGCAATCAGTTGGCTTGCCGAGCAGCTTTTCAACGTCGACCTTTGCCATGCCCGCCTTGAGCCGTGAGTAGTTTTCCTGATTGATTTTGTTGCACGCAGTCAGAAACACGCACAAGGACAACAGAGCGAGGGAACGCAACGACATGAAAGGTCACTCCTGAACATGAGGGGGCTGGGCGGATAGCCTGCCATCAGCTTAGAAGGGGAAAAGCCCCTGTGGTTCCCCGCAGTAGAACATTGATCGATGACGTTGGTCGGCTCAGGTGAAATGAGCATTAATCTTTTTTACCGCTTGGACGACACCTAGAGTGCGCTGCGACCTTTTGCCGCGCCCTCACCATTGATTCGCCTTGCGTAAAAAGACCTCGTAATGACCAAAAACCTGAAGTTCAGCCACAAGATCCTTCTCGCTGCCGCCCTTGTGGTCGTCGTCGCCTTCTCCGGCTTCATCCTGTTCAACGATTACCGGCAACGCGAGGCCCTGCGCGACAGCACCGAAGCATCGATGCAGGAACTGGGCAGCCTGACCACCAGCAACATCCAGAACTGGCTAGGCAGCCGTATTCAGATCCTGAATTCTCTGGCTCAGCAAATTGCCGTGGACGGCACCCAAAAAGACAGCCTGACACGCAGCATTGAGTTGTCGGTCTATAGCGATAACTTCCTGATGACCTACTTCGGTGGCGAGGATGGCAGCATGTTGTCAGTGCCTGCCGGAAACCGTGCTGCCGACTATGACCCACGCGCCCGTGGCTGGTACAAGGCTGCCAGCAACGCCAACAGCACCATTATCACCGAGCCCTATGTATCGGCCTCCATGGGCAAGCTGGTCATTACCATTGCGACCCCGGTGCAGCATGATGGCCGGCGGGTTGGGGTGACGGGTGCCGATACAGGCCTGGACACCATCAGCTCAATCATCAATGCCTTGAACTTCGATGGGCATGGCCGCGCGTTCATCGTCGGCAGTGACGGCAAGATCCTGATCCACCCGGACAGCTCGTTGAACCTGAAGACACTGGCCGATGTGTACCCACAAGGTGCACCGACTATTGGCAGCGGGCTCAAGGAGGTTGAAGTCAATGGGCACAAGAAGTTCATCAGCTTCACGCAGGTCAGCGGCATTCCGTCGGTCAACTGGTACGTCGCACTGGAACTGGACCAAGAGGCGGCCTTTGCCATGCTCGGCGAGTTCCGCACCTCGGCCATGATTGCCATGGCGATTGCCGTGCTGATCATCATCGGCCTGCTCGGCATGCTGATTCGCGTGCTGATGGAGCCGTTGCATGTGATGGGCCGTGCGATGCACGACATTGCCGAAGGTGAAGGCGACCTGACCAAGCGGCTGCGCATCCATGCTCAGGACGAATTCGGTGCATTGGGGCAGTCGTTCAATCGCTTTGTCGAACGCATCCACGAGTCGATCCGCGAAGTGTCCTCGGCTACCGGCCAGGTCAATGAAGTAGCCACCCGCGTGGTCAGCGCCTCGAACGCCTCGATTCAGAATGCCGACCAGCAGGCCAGCCGGACCAACAGTGTTGCTGCAGCCATCAACCAGCTCGGCGCCGCCGCACAGGAGATCGCGCAAAACGCCGCGCTAGCGTCGCAACACTCCAGTGAAGCGCGCAACCTGGCCGAAGACGGTCAGCAGGTGGTTGATCAAACCATTTCGGTGATGAATCAGCTGTCGACGAAGATCAGCGACTCCTGCGGCAATATCGAAACCCTGAACGCCAACACGGTGAACATCGGGCAAATCCTCGACGTCATCAGTGGCATTTCCCAACAGACCAACCTGCTGGCGCTTAACGCTGCCATCGAAGCAGCGCGTGCCGGTGAAGCCGGGCGTGGTTTCGCGGTGGTGGCCGATGAAGTGCGTAACCTTGCCCATCGCACCCAGGACTCAGCGCAGCAGGTACAACGGATCATCGAAGAACTGCAGAGCGGGGCGCGGGATGCGGTCAACACCATGACCGAAAGCCAGAGCCAGAGTGAACGCAGTGTCGGTATCGCCAATCAGGCCGGTGAGCGCCCGGGCAGTGTGACCCAGCGGATCAGCGAGATCGATGGCATGAATCAATCGGTCGCTACGGCCACCGAGGAGCAGACCGCCGTGGTGGAGTCGATCAACGTCGACATCACCGAGATCAACACGCTGAATCAGGAAGGGGTGCAAAACCTGCAAACCACTCTGCAGGCGTGCAATGACCTGGAACACCAGGCCACACGCTTGAAACATCTGGTCGGCAGTTTCAGGATCTAAACAGCGCTGCATCGCCGGCCAGGCCGGCGTTGTGCCTTAGAACCGAGAGCCCGGCTCCAGCAGGAAGTCCATTTCCTCGTCGGTGCTGGGCCGACCGAGTACCAGGTTGCGGTGCGGGAAGCGCCCGAAACGGGTTATGACGCGCTGATGCTGCTCGGCATAATCGAGAAAACCCTCGAACAGGCGACGATCAGACTCAGGCTGAGCCGCCAGCAACAGCCGGTAACGCTCGACGCAGATATTCTGCCAGTCCAGCACTTCGGCATGTTCCAGCACCAGCAGGATGAACACCCGCTGGATCGGCAACAGCTGATAATCCCAGGCCTTGTCCAGGCCCTGCATCACCAGCACCTGTGCGCGCCGGTCGCCATCGAAGGCTCGCGGCGTATCGCGATAGATCATCCGCGGCAGTTGATCCAGCAACAACACAAGGCCCAACCAACCCTGAGGGCTTTGCAACCACTCATCCAGGCCGCCAGCCAGTGCCTGCTCGACCAGATCACCGAAGCGCTCATGCGCCTCGGCATCGTGGTGCTTGCCGAACCACAAGGTGCTCTTCTCGTCAGCCACGTCTTGAGGGCTGGTGCCCCAACCGAACCACCACTCCAGTAACGGCTGCCAAGGTGCGAGCATGGAATTACTCCTTGTGGTAGCCGGTCACGCGCTCGACTTCCTGCTTGGAGCCGAGGAACACTGCAACGCGCTGGTGCAGGCTGTCTGGCTGAATGTCGAGAATACGCTGATGACCGTCAGTGGCAGCACCACCGGCCTGCTCGATGATGAACGACATCGGGTTGGCTTCGTACATCAGGCGCAGCTTGCCCGGCTTGGAAGGCTCGCGGGAGTCACGTGGGTACATGAACAGGCCGCCACGGGTCAGGATGCGGTGCACATCGGCAACCATCGACGCGATCCAGCGCATGTTGTAGTTCTTTTTCAGCGGGCCGGTTTCGCCTTCCAGCAACTCGCCGACATAGCGCTGTACCGGGGCTTCCCAGTGACGCTGGTTGGACATGTTGATGGCGAACTCGGCGGTGCTTTCCGGCACGCTGATGTTCTCGTTAGTCAGGACGAAGCTGCCCAGCTCGCGATCCAGGGTGAAGCCTTTGACGCCATCACCCAGGGTCAGGATCAGCATGGTCTGCGGGCCATAGATCGCGTAACCGGCAGCAACCTGCTTGGTGCCTGGCTGCAGGAAGGCTTTCTCGTTCAGGCTTTCGTTCTGGCTCAGGTACTCATTCGGGCAACGCAGTACCGAAAAGATGGTGCCGACCGACACGTTGACGTCAATGTTCGAAGAGCCGTCCAACGGGTCGAACACCAGCAGGTAGGCACCCTTCGGGTATTTGCCCGGGATCTGGTAGGCGTTGTCCATTTCCTCGGACGCCATGCCGGCCAGGTGGCCGCCCCACTCGTTGGCCTCAAGCAGGATATCGTTGGAAATCACGTCCAGTTTCTTCTGGACTTCGCCTTGCACGTTTTCAGTGCCCATGCTGCCGAGGACGCCGCCCAGGGCGCCTTTGGAGACGTGGTGGCTGATCTCCTTGCACGCACGCGCCACCACTTCGATCAGGAAGCGCAGATCGGCAGGGGTACTGTTGCTGCGGGTCTGCTCAATCAAATAGCGACTCAGGGTAACGCGGGACATGTAAGGCTCCGAAGGAAGGGGGTAGTAAAAAACCCACGCAGTTTACAGGGAGAGTGAAGCGCTAGCGAGCAATAGGACGGGCTCGTCTGATCAGACGGCACATTGGCCCGAGAGTTCACCCCCTCGGGCCACATGCAGCCACTCACTCCAGCGCATGCCAGATCTCGGTGGCGTACTCGCGAATGGTCCGATCCGAAGAGAACCAGCCCATACGCGCACTGTTGAGTACCGCCGAACGCCACCACAGCTCAGGTTCGCGCCACAACGCCTCTACGCGCCGCTGCGCCTCCCAGTAGGCGTCAAAATCGGCGCACACCAGGAAGCGGTCATAGGCCAGCAGCGAGTCGATCAACCCGACGTACCGCGATGGATCATCCGGCGAAAACACTCCGCCACGAATGGCATGAAGCACATCATTGAGGCGGTGTGAGGCGGCTGCAGTGGCATGGGCGCTGAAATCGCCACTGCGCTTGCGTGCTTCGACCTGCTGGGCGGTGAGGCCAAAGATAAACATGTGCTCGGCACCGACCTGCTCGGACATCTCGACGTTGGCGCCATCCAGCGTGCCGATGGTCAAGGCGCCATTGAGGCCGAACTTCATATTGCTGGTGCCAGACGCCTCATAACCAGCAGTGGAGATCTGCTCGGACAAGTCTGCTGCCGGAATGATGCTCTCCGCCAGGCTGACGTTGTAGTTGGGCAGGAATACCACCTTGAGCTGGCCCCGCACCGTCGGATCGTTATTGACCACCTTGGCAATGTCGTTGGCCAGCTTGATGATCAGCTTGGCCTGGTGGTAGCTGGCTGCCGCCTTGCCCGCGAACAGTTTCACCCTTGGCACCCAGTTGGTCTCGGGCTCGGCACGGATCGCCTGATACAGCGCCACGGTATGTAACAGGTTGAGCAGTTGGCGCTTGTACTCGTGGATGCGCTTGACCTGCACATCGAACATCGCCTCAGGGCTGATGGTGATACCCAAGCGGTCCTGAATCATTTGCGCCAGTACCCGCTTGCTGTGCAGGCGCTGCTCGGCGAAACGCTTGCGGAAGCCGGCCTGTTCAGCGAAAGGCTCAAGCCCCCTCAAACGGGTCTCCGGGTTGTCGAGCAAGTCGGCACCGAGTGCCTCCACCATCATGCCGGTCAAGCGTGGATTGGCCTGGTAGAGCCAGCGGCGAAAGGTGATGCCGTTGGTCTTGTTGTTGATCCGGTCGGGGTACAACTTGTGCAGTTCGGCAAACACCGTGCTGCGCATCAGCTTGGAATGCAGCGCCGAAACACCGTTGACGCTGTGTGACCCTAGAAACGCCAGATTACCCATGCGCACACGGCGCCCGTTGTCCTCTTCAATCAGCGAGACCGCCCGCAGTACATCGAAATCATGGATGCCCTTGGCCCGCAGGGCGTCGATATGGAAGGCATTGATCAGGTAAATGATCTGCATGTGCCGTGGCAGCATCCGCTCCATCAGGCCCACCGGCCAGGTTTCCAGCGCTTCGGGCAATAGCGTGTGATTGGTGTAGGCCAGGGTATCGACAGTCAACTGCCAGGCGGTATCCCAAGGCACTTCGTGTTGATCGACCAACAGCCGCATCAACTCAGCCACGGCAATCGAGGGGTGGGTATCGTTGAGCTGGATCGCCACCTGCTTGGGCAGGTTAAGGAAGTCATCATGCATGTTCAGGTGGCGGCGCAGCAGGTCCTGCAGCGAGGCCGAAACGAAGAAGTACTCCTGGCGCAACCGCAACTCCTGACCGGCTTCGGTGCTGTCGGCAGGGTACAACACCCGCGAAATGCTCTCGGCGCGCGCCACCTCAGCCACGGCACCCAAGTGGTCACCGGCATTGAAGCGCTCCAGGTGCAGTTCTTCCAGCGCCCGCGCCCGCCAGAGGCGCAACGTGTTCACACTGGCGCCACGCCAACCGACGACCGGCGTGTCGTACGCCACCGCGCGTACCGTCTCGGCCGGCCACCATACTTGCCGGGAAGATCCGTCAGCCTGCTTGACGGTCTCCACGCTGCCACCAAAACTGATGGGGTAAATGACTTCGGCCCGTTCAAATTCCCAGGGGTTACCGAAATCCAGCCAGTTTTCAGTCTGCTCCTGTTGCCAGCCATCGACGACCGCCTGACGGAACAGACCGTGCTCATAACGGATGCCGTAGCCGTGCGCCGCAATACCGAGCGTTGACATGCTTTCCATGAAACAGGCTGCCAAGCGCCCCAGGCCACCATTGCCAAGGGCAGCATCCGGTTCGAGCAGGCGAATACGCTCCAGGTCAACGTTCAACCCGGTCAAGGCTTCACGTGCAACGTCAAGCAAGCCCAGGTTGCTCAGGCTGTCATACAGCAGGCGACCGATCAGGAACTCCAGTGACAGGTAATAGACCCGTTTCTGGTTACTTCGGTAGATCTCCCGCGTATGGTCCATCCAGTGGTTGACCATATGATCACGGGCCGCCAGGGCAATGGCTTCAAACCAGTCATGGTCGAAAGCGTGCTCCGGGTCCTTGCCAACCGCATACGTCAGTTTGGCCAATACAGCGGCGCGGAAGGCCGCCACCTCTTCGTCACGAGCAAGCGTTTCCTGAGACATTCGTCGTCCTCAAGCAGGTTGACGTTCGGGTGCGATCTATCAGCCTAGACGCTCCAGCACAGACCGACAGCCCTGGTTCGTGGTTTTCTGCGTGACGCCAGAAACTTTCATCGAGAAAAACCGGCAAATGGTTGTTCATTCTTTCACCAACCCCGGTATCATCGCGCGCCCGTATGACCGCCGAAAGTCGAACCCGATGAAACCGACCCTGATCGCAGCAGCTGAACTAGACCGCCTGGATACCTGGCAAAAATATGCCAGCCACATGTGTGGAGGCTGCATGTCCAGTTGCTGCACCCTGCCAGTGGAAGTGCGCATCAAGGACTTGATCCGTATCGGGGTGGTCGACGAATTTGAAAAGGACGAGCCGCCGAAGAACGTTGCCAAGCGGCTGCAAAAGGAAGGGATTGTCGAGCGCTTCAATCAGAAGTCGGGCATCTTCACCCTGGCGCGGATGAGCAACGACGATTGCCTGTACCTGGACCGCAAGAGCCGCCTCTGCACCATCTACGACAAGCGCCCGGACACCTGCCGCAACCACCCGAAAATCGGCCCTCGGCCGGGCTATTGCGCCTACAAGCCAAAGCCTCCAGCGCGCTAAGCGCTACCAACGGGTAGTCGTCGGCCTGGCTGGCGACAAACGCACATAAAAAAACGCCCCCGGCCTTTCGACCGGGGGCGTTTTCATTTAGCCGAGCTTAGTTAGCCTTGGCTTTCTTGGCAGCGCGGGTACGCTCGCCTTCGTCGAGGATCTTCTTGCGCAGACGGATCGACTTCGGCGTAACTTCACACAGCTCGTCGTCCTGGATGAACTCCAGAGCCTGTTCCAGGGTGAAACGAACCGGTGGAACCAGAGCGATGGTTTCGTCTTTACCCGAAGCACGCATGTTGTCGAGCTTCTTGCCCTTGGTAGGGTTGACGCCCAGGTCGTTGTCACGGCTGTTCAGACCAACGATCTGACCGTTGTAGATGTCCTGACCGTGCTCGATGAACAGCTTGCCACGTGCCTGCAGGGTTTCCAGGGAGTAGGTCAGTGCCTTGCCGGTCTCAACCGATACCAGTACACCGTTCTGACGGCCGGACATGTGGCCGGACTTCATGGTGTCGTAGCGATCGAAGATCGAGGTCAGGATGCCTGCACCGTTGGTCAGGGTCAGGAACTGGTTACGGAAACCAATCAGACCACGGGCTGGAATGTTGTACTCCAGACGCACACGACCTTTACCATCCGGCGACATGTTGGTCAGGTCGCCTTTACGCAGACCCATCTCTTCCATGACCTTGCCCTGAGCTTCTTCAGGGATGTCGATGGTGACGTTCTCGAACGGCTCCTGCTTGACGCCGTTGACTTCACGGATGATTACTTCAGGACGGCCTACAGCCATCTCGAAGCCTTCACGACGCATGGTTTCGATCAGAACCGACAGGTGCAGCTCACCACGGCCGGAAACCTTGAACTTGTCAGCCGAGTCGCCTTCTTCAACGCGCAGTGCAACGTTGTACAGCAGCTCTTTGTCCAGACGTTCCTTGATGTTACGGCTGGTGACGAACTTGCCTTCCTTACCGCAGAACGGCGAGTCGTTGACCTGGAAGGTCATCGAAACGGTTGGTTCGTCAACGGTCAGTGGCTTCATCGCTTCGACGTTCAGTGGGTCGCACAGGGTGTCGGAGATGAACAGCTCGTCGAAACCGCTGACGCAAACGATATCGCCCGCCAGTGCTTCTTCAACGTCAACGCGGTGCAGACCGTGGTGACCCATCAGCTTCAGGATACGGCCGTTGCGCTTCTTGCCGTCAACGTCGATGGCTACAACCGGGGTGTTCGGCTTGACGCGACCACGGGCGATACGGCCAACGCCGATAACACCGAGGAAGCTGTTGTAGTCCAGGGCAGAGATCTGCATCTGGAACGGGCCGTCACGGTCAACGGAAGGCGCTGGTACGTTGTCGACGATCGACTGGTACAGCGGGGTCATGTCTTCCGCCATGTCGGTGTGGTCCAGACCGGCAATGCCGTTCAGGGCCGAGGCGTAGACGACTTTGAAGTCCAGCTGTTCATCGGTGGCACCGAGGTTGTCGAACAGGTCGAAGATCTGGTCCAGAACCCAATCAGGACGCGCGCCTGGACGGTCAACCTTGTTGATGACCACGATTGGACGCAGGCCGGCTTCGAAGGCCTTCTTGGTCACAAAACGGGTTTGCGGCATAGGGCCGTCTTGAGCGTCAACCAGCAGCAGCACGGAGTCGACCATCGACATTACGCGCTCAACTTCGCCACCGAAGTCGGCGTGGCCGGGGGTATCCACGATGTTGATGTGGTAGCCGTTCCAGTTGATGGCGGTGTTCTTCGCCAGAATGGTAATGCCGCGCTCTTTTTCCTGGTCGTTGGAGTCCATCACGCGCTCGTCGTTGAGCTCGTTGCGCTCCAGAGTGCCGGACTGACGCAGGAGTTTGTCTACCAGGGTGGTTTTACCATGGTCAACGTGGGCGATGATGGCGATGTTACGGAGATTTTCGATCACTTGTGTATCTCGAGCAGAGGATTCGGGTTGCCGCCAGTTTAGGCGGCGAATATGAATGAAAAACGCTCAACGGGCCCGCCGGTCGGGAGGGCGGTGGCGGATGCTGCCGCCATACAGCCCTGGCGTCTTATGCCGGGCGATAAACACGCACATTGGCATGTCCCTCGCTCAATAAGTGGTGGGCATGCAGGCGGCTCATTACGCCCTTGTCGCAATACAGCAGGTACTGGCGGGTAGCATCCAGTTCCTTGAAACGGCTGTTCAGGGCATAGAACGGCAGCACCTGAACTTCGATACCGTCGAGTACCAGTGGCTGGTCTTCCTGGGCGTCGGGGTGACGGATGTCGATCACCACCTGCCCGGCCAACGCCTGGCTGACTTCTTCAATCTGAATATCCTGGCCCAGCTCATCGATGACATTGTCGATCGAGATCAGGCGGGCACGCTCCAGCGCACGCTCCAGCACCGCCATGTCGAAACTGCGCTCTTCGCTTTCGACGCGGTGACGCTTGGCACAGGTGGTCGGGTTCACCGAAATCACGCCGCAGTATTCTGGCATGTGCTTGGCGAACTCGGCGGTCCCGATCTGGTAGGCCTGATCGATGATGTCCTGCTTGTGGCTGGCCAACAGCGGGCGCAACACCAGTTTCTCGGTCGCCGAATCGATCACTGCCAGGTTCGGCAGGGTCTGACTGGAGACCTGGGAAATCGCCTCACCGGTCACCAGTGCGTCGATTTCCAGGCGATCGGCAATGCGGGTTGCAGCACGCAACATCATACGCTTGAGGGTAACGCCCATATAGCTGTTACCGACCTTGCCGAGAATTTCGCCGACCACTTCTTCGAACGGCACGCTGACAAACAGCACACGCTGGCTGCTGCCGTACTTTTTCCAGAGAAAGTGCGCGACTTCCATTACGCCAAGCTCGTGAGCACGGCCACCGAGGTTGAAGAAACAGAAATGGGTCATCAGGCCGCGACGCATCATCTGATAGGCCGCCACGGTAGAGTCGAAACCACCCGACATCAGCACCAGGGTCTGTTCCAGCGCGCCCAGCGGGTAGCCGCCGATGCCCGGGTGCTGGCTGTGCACCACGAACAGGCGCTCATCACGCAGCTCAAGACGCACCACCACTTCAGGGTTGCGCAGATCGATCCCGGCGGCGCCGCACTGCTGGCGCAGTTGGCTGCCAACATAACGATCGACATCCATGGAGGTGAAGCTGTGCTTGCCGGCACGCTTGCAGCGAACCGAAAAATGCTTGCCGGCCAGCTGCGCACCATAATGAAGCTTGCACTTGGCGACGATATCGTCGAAATCGACCAGCGGGTATTCGTCGACCTGAAGGAAATGCGCAATGCCCGGCGTGCAGGACAGACGCTCGATCATCTCGCGCTGCACTTTTTCATCGTCCAGGCGAGTGATGATCTCGAGATTATCCCAGACACCCTTGACCACGAGCTCTGGATCGAGGTCCTTGAGCACGACACGAATGTTGCGGCAGAGCTGGCGAATGAAGCGCTTGCGCACCGGGCCGCTCTTGATGGTGATCTCTGGGAAAATCTTGACGATTAGTTTCATGAAAAACTGCGTGCAATGTGCCAAGCGAAAAAGGGGGGCGCGGATTATAGCGGAAATTGCTCAAGGTTTGACCAACTATTGTACGGACGGCATCTAACGCACCAAAACAGGTCATATTGATTAAAAATCGCATCATAAGAGTGCGAAAAAAATCCGCTTTTTCAGTATTTACGGCGCAAACGCCTATGTTTGGGGCAAAAAACCCAAGTCGGGGCACTGGCATGCAATTTGCTCCCTTGTGAGGCAGGTTGCCTTGGCGGACTATTCGCGCCCGGCATCACCCAAATTCAAGGGCTGCACAGGCAAGCTCTACCCCACCCGGAGGACACTATGTCGAAGTCGGTTCAACTCATCAAAGATCATGACGTTAAATGGATTGATCTGCGCTTCACTGACACCAAAGGCACTCAGCACCACGTGACCATGCCAGCCCGTGATGCGCTGGATGAAGACTTCTTTGAAGCCGGCAAGATGTTCGACGGCTCCTCCATCGCTGGATGGAAAGGCATCGAAGCGTCCGACATGATCCTGATGCCGGTCGACGATACTGCCGTGCTCGATCCGTTCACCGAAGAGCCAACGCTGATCATCGTTTGCGACATCATCGAACCTTCGACCATGCAAGGCTACGACCGCGACCCACGCGCCATCGCCAAGCGTGCCGAGGAGTACCTGAAGTCCACCGCTATCGGTGACACCGTACTGGTCGGCCCGGAGCCAGAGTTCTTCATCTTCGACGAAGTGAAATTCAAGTCCGACATCTCGGGCTCGATGTTCAAGATCTTCTCCGAACAAGGTTCGTGGATGTCCGACCAGGACGTCGAAGGCGGCAACAAAGGTCACCGCCCAGGCGTCAAAGGCGGTTACTTCCCAGTTCCTCCGTTCGACCATGACCACGAAATCCGTACTGCCATGTGTAATGCCATGGAAGAAATGGGCCTGGTCATCGAAGTTCACCACCACGAAGTGGCAACTGCCGGCCAGAACGAAATCGGTGTGCGTTTCAACACCCTGGTGAAGAAAGCCGACGAAGTTCAGACCCTGAAGTACTGCGTACACAACGTTGCCGACGCTTACGGCCGTACCGCTACCTTCATGCCGAAGCCACTGTACGGTGACAACGGTTCGGGCATGCACGTTCACATGTCCATCTCCAAAGAAGGCAAGAACACCTTCTCCGGCGAAGGCTATGCCGGCCTGTCCGACACCGCCCTGTACTTCATCGGCGGTATCATCAAGCACGGTAAGGCACTGAACGGCTTCACCAACCCTTCGACCAACTCCTACAAGCGTCTGGTCCCAGGCTTCGAAGCCCCTGTAATGCTGGCCTACTCGGCGCGCAACCGCTCCGCCTCGATCCGTATTCCATACGTTTCCAGCCCGAAAGCTCGTCGTATCGAAGCGCGCTTCCCGGACCCGGCTGCCAACCCATACCTGTGCTTCGCAGCGCTGCTGATGGCAGGTCTGGACGGTATCCAGAACAAGATCCACCCAGGCGATGCCGCCGACAAGAACCTGTACGACCTGCCGCCTGAAGAGGCCAAGGAAATCCCACAGGTTTGTGGCAGCCTGAAAGAAGCCCTGGAAGAGCTGGACAAGGGCCGTGCGTTCCTGACCAAAGGCGGCGTTTTCAGCGACGACTTCATCGACGCCTACATCGCCCTGAAAAGCGAAGAAGAAATCAAGGTTCGCACCTTCGTACACCCACTGGAATACGAGCTGTACTACAGCTGCTAATCCCGTGACGCTCGCGCAAGCGGCGTAAGAAAGGCCTCCCTCGGGAGGCCTTTCTTGTTTCTGACGTGTCACCTACGCAAAGCCCAGACGCCTGGCACTGAGCCCTGCGGGAAGTTGGCTTGCCAACGATGCAGGCACCACGTACTCGCCGACACACCCGTCGACGCCAGCGCAGGCAAGCCTGCATCCCACAGAAAACGCGGTTTGAAGCGCCCTCGGAAGCCTCTTTCCGGGCAACGCCTTTAATGCAGAACCGACCCCGGCTCAATGCTCTATATTGGTGCAATGAGCCGCCTGCATCCGCTGTTAACAGCCCATTTTGGTTCAAGAAAATCGCAAGCCTAGGGCTTTGTAGTCCTTTTTTGGGCATATACAGGTCTTTTTCAGGCGAATCCGCTTCTTTTCGGAGCCTTGGTTTGTTTTTTGCATTTTCTTCGTATCAGCGGATTACCAGTGCGCGCGACCCTGGCTTCAGCCACGGTTGTCATGTACCAAAAGAGGTCAACGACGCCCCATGACCATCAGCGATGCTCTGCACCGACTGCTACTGGACAACCTGACCACTGCCACCATTCTGCTCAATGCCGAACTGCGTCTTGAGTACATGAATCCGGCGGCGGAGATGCTGCTCGCCATCAGTGGTCAGCGCAGCCATGGCCAGTTCATCAGCGAGCTGTTCACGGAATCGACCGAAGCGCTGAACTCCTTGCGCCAGGCCGTGGAACACGCTCACCCGTTCACTAAACGCGAAGCCCTGCTCACCTCCTTGGCCGGCCAGACCCTGACCGTCGACTACGCGGTAACGCCCATCCTGAGCAACGGAAAGACCCTGCTGTTGCTTGAAGTCCATCCGCGGGACCGCTTGCTGCGGATCACCAAGGAAGAGGCTCAGCTGTCCAAACAAGAGACCACCAAGATGCTGGTCCGTGGCCTGGCCCACGAGATCAAGAACCCGCTTGGCGGTATTCGCGGCGCGGCACAGTTGTTGGCTCGCGAGTTACCTGAAGAAAGCCTGAAGGACTACACCAACGTCATCATTGAAGAGGCAGATCGCCTGCGCAACCTGGTTGATCGCATGCTGGGCTCGAACAAGCTGCCGTCACTGGCCATGACCAACATCCATGAAGTACTGGAGCGGGTCTGTAGCCTGGTCGAAGCAGAAAGCCAAGGCTGCATCACCTTGGTGCGGGACTATGACCCTAGCCTGCCGGACGTCCTGATCGATCGCGAGCAGATGATCCAGGCCGTGCTCAACATCGTTCGCAACGCCATGCAGGCCATAAGCGCCCAGAACGAACTGCGCCTGGGCCGTATCAGCCTGCGTACCCGAGCCATGCGCCAGTTCACCATTGGCCATACACGCCATCGCCTGGTGGCCAAGGTCGAAATCATCGACAACGGCCCAGGCATTCCCGCCGAACTGCAGGAAACCATCTTTTATCCAATGGTCAGCGGCCGTCCAGACGGAACCGGGCTGGGCCTGGCCATTACCCAGAACATCATCAGCCAGCACCAAGGGCTGATCGAGTGTGACAGCCACCCTGGTCACACCAACTTTTCGATCTTCCTGCCGCTGGAACAAGGAGCCATGTCCTCATGAGCCGTAGTGAAACTGTCTGGATCGTCGATGACGATCGCTCCATCCGCTGGGTTCTGGAAAAAGCCTTGCAGCAGGAAGGCATGACCACCCAGAGCTTCGACAGCGCTGATGGCGTCATGGGTCGTTTGTCCCGGCAGCAGCCGGATGTGATCATCTCTGATATCCGCATGCCTGGGGCCAGCGGCCTGGACCTGCTCGCGCAGATTCGCGAGCAGTACCCTCGCCTGCCGGTCATCATCATGACCGCCCACTCGGACCTCGACAGCGCCGTTGCGTCTTATCAGGGCGGGGCCTTCGAGTACTTGCCTAAGCCTTTCGACGTTGACGAAGCCGTCTCACTGGTCAAACGTGCCAACCAGCATGCCCAGGAGCAACAGGGCATGGATGTGGCACCCAGCCTGACCCGCACCCCGGAAATCATCGGCGAAGCACCGGCGATGCAGGAGGTGTTCCGTGCCATTGGTCGCCTGAGCCACTCCAACATTACCGTGCTGATCAACGGCGAGTCGGGTACCGGCAAAGAGCTGGTCGCCCACGCCCTGCATCGCCACAGCCCAAGGGCAGCATCGCCGTTTATTGCATTGAACATGGCGGCAATCCCCAAGGACCTGATGGAGTCAGAGCTGTTCGGCCACGAAAAAGGTGCCTTTACCGGCGCGGCCAACCTGCGGCGCGGGCGCTTTGAGCAGGCGGACGGCGGCACCCTGTTCCTCGATGAAATTGGCGACATGCCGGCCGACACCCAGACGCGCCTGCTGCGCGTGCTGGCTGACGGCGAGTTTTATCGGGTCGGCGGCCACGTGCCGGTCAAAGTCGATGTACGAATCATTGCTGCGACCCATCAGAACCTGGAAACGCTGGTTCAGGCTGGCAAGTTCAGGGAAGACCTGTTCCACCGCCTGAACGTGATCCGCATTCACATCCCGCGCTTGTCGGATCGTCGCGAAGACATCCCGACCCTGGCCCGGCACTTCCTCAGCCGTGCCGCGCAGGAACTGGCCGTCGAGCCCAAGCTGCTCAAGCCTGAAACCGAAGAGTTCATTCGCAACCTGCCATGGCCGGGCAATGTTCGCCAGCTGGAGAACACCTGCCGTTGGATCACCGTCATGGCCTCCGGTCGGGAAGTGCACATTGGCGACCTGCCGCCCGAACTGCTGAACCTGCCGCAGGACGCCGCGCCCGTCACCAACTGGGAGCAGGCCTTGCGGCAGTGGGCAGACCTGGCCCTGGCGCGTGGGCAGTCGAACCTGCTCGACAGTGCCGTGCCTAGTTTTGAGCGGATCATGATCGAAACCGCCCTCAAACACACCGCAGGGCGCCGCCGGGATGCTGCCGTGCTGCTGGGATGGGGGCGCAACACCCTGACCCGGAAGATCAAGGAGCTGGGAATGAACGTAGCGGGCGGCGAAGAGGACGAGGCTGACGACGCCTGACGCCCCATTACTGCAGGAGCACGCCTTGGCGCCCGTTTCACATGACGCGGCGCCGGCTCCTGCAGCCCCCCGATGTAGAAGCTGCCCTCTCCTGCTGAACGCGCCACCCTGCACCAAACCCGCTCGCGATGCACCGCGACAAGGCAAAAATCCCCGCCCTAGAGCCTTCTTCTTCCGGTAAAACGGCTGTAATCAGCCATTTTCAGCCCTGCAACAAAACTGGCACACACAGTGCATAACATAGGTATCACCCGTTTTGGGGACCTTGGTACAGGCAGGCCGGGGAATCCCCTCTTTTATTCGCGCAACAATACCTGCAAGCGCCAACGCCCGTCCTGCTCTGCACCGGCCCAATCGCCGTGCAGAGGACGGGCCGCTACCAGGTTCACCAGCAAGCCCTTATCGGTCTTCTGCACCCGCCAGCTCACGGGCTTGCCCTCAAGTTGCAACTGACCACGCTGAGGCCGCCCATCAGCCTCGAACAGCAGCGCAACAGCACCCTCGACTTCTTCGCCATGCAGCTTGGGTTCTTCGTTGAACCACAGGTTCAGCCCTCCTTCGATGACCTCGACCTGCTCCAACTGCCGCGGCTCGGGCGCCGTCAAGCGACCGATCATCAGCCCGACCAACATGCCGAAGATTGCCAGCGAGAACATCACTCGCGGCCAGAGTTGCGAACGTGGGTCCGGTTCAGGAGTAGAATGCCCTTCGTCTTTTTGCCCGGAGCCGTGCATGTTTCACGTCATCCTATTTCAACCAGAGATTCCGCCGAATACCGGCAACATTATCAGGCTGTGCGCCAACAGCGGCTGCCACCTGCACCTGATCGAGCCTATCGGCTTTGAGTTGGACGACAAGCGCTTGCGCCGAGCGGGCCTCGACTATCACGAGTACGCCACACTCAAGCGTCATGCCGACCTGCCAAGCTGCCTGGAAAGCCTGGGACAGCCGCGCCTGTTCGCGTTCACCACCAAGGCCTCGCGGCCCTTCCATGATGCCAGCTTCCAGCCCGGCGATGCGTTTTTGTTCGGTCCGGAAAGCCGCGGCCTGCCAGCCGAAGTGCTCGACGCGCTGAGCAGCGAGCAACGCCTGCGCCTGCCGATGCGCGAAGGCTGCCGTAGCCTGAACCTGTCCAACACCGTCGCGGTGGCCGTCTACGAGGCCTGGCGCCAGCAAGGCTTTGCCTGAACCAAGAAAAAAGCGCCCCGTGGGGCGCTTTCAGGTGACAGCAGTCGCTTATTGCAGCGACGGCGCCTCACCGGCTTCCTGCATACGCGCCATTTCCTGGGCGTACAGGGCATCGAAGTTCACTGGCGACAGCATCAGTGCCGGGAACGAGCCACGGGTCACCAGGCTGTCCAGCGCTTCACGCGCATAAGGGAACAGGATGTTCGGGCAGAATGCGCCCAAGGTGTGGCTCATCGAAGCGGCATCGAGGTTCTTGATCAGGAAGATACCGGCCTGCTGCACTTCAGCGATGAAGGCTACTTCTTCACCGTTCTTGACCGTGACCGACAGGGTCAGCACGACCTCGTGGAAATCGCCTTCCAGACCTTTTTGCTTGGTGTTCAGGTCCAGTGCGACGCTCGGCTCCCATTGCTGACGGAAGATCGCCGGGCTTTTCGGCGCTTCGAACGACAGGTCGCGCACATAGATGCGCTGCATGGAAAACTGCGGTGCGTTCTCATCCAGCGCTTCTGCGCCGTTGTTCTGTTGATCAGTCATGACAGATCCTTCTTTCCAGGGTCTTGTAGGGGTTCTGAATCAAGCCTTGAGCAAAGCGTCCAGCTTGCCCGCTCGCTCAAGGGCATACAGGTCGTCGCAGCCACCCACATGGGTAGCGCCGATCCAGATTTGCGGCACCGATGTACGCCCGGCCTTCTGGCTCATTTCAGCGCGCAGCTGCGGCTTGCCATCAACCTTGATCTCGTCGAAGGCTACACCTTTGCTCTGGAGCAGGTGCTTGGCGCGCGAGCAGTAAGGGCAGTAATCGCTGGAGTAGACGATGACATCAGGCATGGATCACTTCACCAATGGCAGGTTATCGGCGCGCCAGCTGGACACACCGCCAGACAGCTTGGCAGCGGTAAAGCCGGCCTTGAGCAGCTCACGGCAGGTAGTACCGGAATGCTGGCCCATGTTGTCGACCACGATCAAGGTCTTGGCCTTGTGTTTTTCCAGCTCGCCAATGCGTGCAGCCAGCTTGTCCTGAGGAATGTTCAGGGCGCCGACGATATGACCGGCAGCGAAGTCCTTGCTGGTGCGAATGTCGATGACCAGGCCCTTCTCGCTGTTGACCAGAGCGGTCAGTTCGCCGCTGCTGAGGCTGCGACCGCCGCGACGGGCCTCGGTGAGAATCAGCAGTACCAGCAGCACCGCGAACAGTGCGACGAGCAAATAGTGGTTAGTGGCGAATTCAATCAGGTGAGCAACCATCAGAGGGTTCCGGGCCATTAAAGTCGGGTAGGAGCAGACCATTCCTGGTCCACCCCCCCCTAAGAACCGTGCGTGCGGCTTTCACCGCACACGGCTCAAGCCTACAAAAGCCAGCCATCCTGACCGGCAACACACGAAATTGCGCGAGACTTTACCACTATCAGTCTCGATGAGGCAGTACTACGTTTTTCTGGCTGTGGACCAGAGCATGGCAGTTGGGATGAAGCAGCACGCGGTTTTCCAGAGTGTCCGGACCGCCATCCACACGTCGGATGACGTGATGGTCGTGCCAACCTGTATCACGGCTGATCGCGTGTCCGCAAAGGACGCATTTGCCCTGTTGTCTTTTGAAAAGCCATAGGATCTGTCCCCGATAACGCAGCTTGTGCTGCATCCGTTGAACTCGTAGAGCCTCCCATTTCAACTCGTGTTCCGCGTCGTACGGGTGGTAGTCACCCGGCAGACGTTTGTGGCGCACGATTGCGGTGTCGGCGAGCGCATATAGCCGACGGTACTTCATCTCTGCCTTGCTGTTTTTATAGGGGTGCGCGAACACCCACTTCCGTCCGTCTATGGAAAAGAAGTATTTCTTCCTGATCCATGCTGCGGACTTTCGTGAATGTCTGCGCTTAGCCCACCTCCAAAGTCGCCAATGGATCAAATGATCCAGCTTATTGAAGGCTTGTTTTGCCACTGCTGGAGAGTGGTATTGCGCCCACCCTCGCAGAACCGGGTTTAGTTGGCCGATTAATGCTTCCTGCGTCATTGCCCCGCTGTTCAAGATGATCTCACTGACTTTCCGATAAAACGCCGAAGCGTTTTTCTTCGAGGGTTTAATCAACAGTGTCGGCTTCCTGTACGGCGATTTCGGCACATACTTTCTGAAATTCCACCCTAGGAAGTCGAAGCCCTTATTGATGTGCGTGATCTGCGTTTTCTCTTGAGAAAGCTCAACCCCTCGTACTGACAGGAATTGTTCTACCCAAGGTCTGACTTCGTTTTCAAGCAGCTCTTTTGAAGCTGCCGTAATCACAAAGTCATCCGCATATCGCACCACCTGAATCTTCGACTCTCTGGCCTTTTTGATTCCCAGTTTTTGCGCCATATGGCTTTTCAACTGAGTTTCCAGACCATTTAAAGTGGCATTAGCCAAGCAAGGCGAGATGATTCCACCCTGCGGCGTCCCGGCCTCCGTAGCCGCGAATTGTCCCCGGTCGATAACCCCGGCGCTCAACCATAGGCGCAGAATCGTTTTGTCCATGGGGACATTCCGGCTCAGCCACTCATGATTGATATTGTCGAAAAACCCTTTGATATCCCCTTCAAGAATCCATTGCGGACTCACTTCCCGTGACAGCAAGGCATGAAGTTCGGTCATCGCATCAGCGGTCGAACGGTCAGGCCTGAAGCCATAACTTTTCGGGTCGCTGGTGCTTTCAATGACAGGTTCTAGCGCAAGAAGGTAAAGAGCTTGCATGGCCCGATCCAACATCGTCGGGATGCCCAATGGGCGCTTCTCCTGCTTGCCAGGTTTCGGTATCCACACCCGCCGAAGCGGCTGGGGACGATAACCTCGTTTATTCGACAGACGCATCACCGCATGGAGCTTGGCTTGGGGCGATCCCCAAGTTTCCCCATCTACGCCCGGAGTCTTGCGACCCCGATTTTCCGTGACTCGCCGCACGGCCAAACCGCGACCGTGAAACGAGTGGGTCAGCATCCGTTGGAGGCGTTTAACCCTCCGCCAGTTACCGCTCCCTGTTGCCTGCGCAATCTTCAACTGCGTTTTCCGAACGGAGGTCAGAATCTTGGCCCAGTCGAGACTGTGCCAAGTCGTTTCCCCGTCGAAGGACGCAGACGTTGCCATTACTGCTGGCTGCGTTTTCATACTGTCCTCCTGATGGTGACTAGACCTTCAGGACGGATCTTCCCCGAAGGGTAGAAGCCACCCTTCGGGTCATCGTTACGTTGGAATCAACGGTTTTCGTTGCGCTTGTAGACCAGATGCACGTCAGCCAAGGTTTCCCTTGCCGGTAATGTTTCAACCGGTATGTCACCCATTACAGGAAACCATTCGCTTTTTGCATCCTCCCATTCCCCACACCCATCAGCGCCCCTTGCGGGATGCCTGCCCGTGCCGATGTTGCTGGCCGTCGGCGGGTGGTCGGGATTGCCACGTTCCCCGGATCGCATCAATTCCCCGTTTAGGCTTCGTCTTTCCCCCGGCAGTTGTCTGGTATCGCGTCGCATAACACTACTGCGACGACCAACTGCTTTGCCGTTTTGGCTGGGGCCAATAATTGCCGTAGGCCCGTCACTGGTTACGAGGGTTCAATCGACGATTCACATGCGTTAGCCATGCGGGTTTGGTCACTAGCCCCCATACATCCGTGCAATTCGGATGCATCACACAATTCGTCACCGAGTCATGTTTCTCTTGCGAGAGGGGACATTGTAAATCGGGCTTCACACCCCCGGGTTAGCCCCAGACGCATGCCGATTTAGTGAACTGACGGATACACGTCAGGCTCGATAAACCTGTGGAAACAGGAATTGAGCAATGCGGACCGGAGCTTGCGCTCCGTGCTTGGACAAGACACCTCCGACGTCTCTCGACGGTGGCGAGGGCCAAAATAGCCAAGTCGCCCTGGAGATGAATTGCACCCTCTGGAGGGCATAATTCCCTCAGGGGCTCTTGAAATATTTAGTAACAATCTCGATGGCCGAAATTGCTATTTTGCCTGGCATTCCAGATCATATTCTAAGCCATAAGGGCCGAATTTGAGACGTATTTACCCTGACATGCAGGGATTACGCATCCCCGTTGGCGGGTCATCTAGAGCCTGAACAAAGCCAGGTACTCGTGCTTAATCTGACTTCAAACCTTTGATATCAAAGGGTATTGGTGTCAAGGGAAGCTTCCCTACCAAGCACGACACGAACATACGTGTCGCACAATGTTGGCCAGTATACACAGCCGCCAAGGTCGGCCAAAGCCCGCCCGACGACCCCGCCTGCAGTAATTCCGCTTAATGTGTTGCAGCTTGTCGGCTTATTCCGTTAACCACACAAAGGGAATTCGTCATCCGGGACCAAGATGCCCTAAAATGCGTTTCTTTTTCATCTGAACAAGCGCGAGTGGGATTCATGACGAGCACGCCAAAACCCCTGGTCCTGATCATCCTGGATGGTTTCGGTCACAGCGAAAGCCACGAGTACAACGCCATCTACTCGGCCAACACCCCGGTTTATGATCGCCTGCGTGCTACACAGCCGCATGGCCTGATCTCCGGCTCCGGCATGGACGTGGGCCTGCCGGACGGCCAGATGGGCAACTCCGAGGTTGGCCACATGAACCTGGGTGCAGGGCGCGTGGTGTACCAGGACTTCACCCGTGTCACCAAGGCCATCAAGGACGGCGAGTTCTTCCAGAACCCCGTGCTGTGTGGTGCCGTGGACAAGGCGGTCGGTGCTGGCAAGGCCGTACATATCCTTGGCCTGCTCTCCGATGGTGGCGTACATAGCCACCAGGACCACCTGATCGCCATGGCAGAACTGGCCGTTCAGCGCGGCGCAGAGAAAATCTACCTGCACGCCTTCCTCGATGGCCGCGACACGCCACCAAAGAGTGCGCAATCGTCCATCGAACTGCTCGACGCCACCTTCGCCCGCCTGGGCAAGGGCCGTATTGCCAGCCTGATCGGTCGCTACTACGCGATGGACCGTGACAACCGCTGGGACCGCGTCGCTGCGGCCTACAACCTGATCGTCGACAGTGTCGCCGAGTTCAGCGCCGACAGCGCCCAGGCTGGCCTGGAAGCAGCCTATGCCCGCGACGAGAGCGATGAGTTCGTCAAAGCCACGCGTATTGGTGATGCCGTCAAGGTTGAAGACGGCGATGCTGTGATCTTCATGAACTTCCGTGCCGACCGTGCCCGCGAGCTGTCGCGGGTCTTCGTCGAGACCGAGTTCAATGAATTCCCTCGCGCACGCCTGCCGAAGCTGGCGGCCTACATCGGCCTGACCCAGTACTCGGCAAAGATCCCGGCTCCGGCCGCCTTCGCCCCAGGAAGCCTGGACAATGTGCTCGGGGAATACCTGGCCAAGCAGGGCAAGACCCAACTGCGTATCGCCGAAACCGAGAAATATGCCCACGTCACCTTCTTCTTCTCCGGTGGCCGTGAAGAACCGTTCCCCGGTGAAGAGCGCATCCTGATCCCGTCACCCAAGGTCGCCACCTACGACTTGCAGCCGGAAATGAGCGCCCCCGAGGTGACCGACAAAATCGTCGAAGCCATCGAGCAGCAGCGTTATGACGTGATCGTGGTCAATTACGCCAATGGCGACATGGTTGGCCATAGCGGTGTGTTCGAGGCTGCGGTCAAGGCCGTGGAGTGCCTGGATACCTGCGTCGGCCGGCTGGTCGAAGCACTGGAGAAGGTCGGCGGCGAAGCGCTGATCACTGCCGACCATGGCAACGTCGAGCAGATGGAAGACGAATGCACGGGGCAGGCGCACACCGCGCACACCACCGAACCGGTCCCGTTCATCTACGTCGGTAAACGCCCGTTCACCGTTCGTGACGGCGGCGTACTGGCAGATGTCGCCCCCACCATGCTGAAACTGATGGGCCTGGAACAACCCCGGGAAATGACCGGGACCTCGATCCTGATCGACGCCTGACCTGCGTAAACCCGCCATAACGGTCGGTTTTCCGGACAAACGCCTCAAGGCAGTTGCCTTGAGGCGTTTTTTTTGCGGCGCGTGCCGGGCATACTAGGCCGGTCTCCCTCTTGGTATCGCCCTTCAGATGCTTCGCGCCCTGATCCTTCTAGCCCTGACCTGCCTGTTCAGCCCGGCATTCGCCGATGAACGCGCACAAACCCAGCAGCAACTGGACGCTACGCGTCAGGATATTGCCGAGCTGAAAAAGCTCCTTGGCCAGTTGCAGCAGGAAAAATCCGGCGTGCAGAAAGACCTGCGCTCGACCGAAACCGACATCGGCAAGCTGGAAAAACAGGTGGAGGCATTGCAGAAGGAACTAAAAAAGACCGAGGGCGAGCTGGAGCGCCTGAACAGTGAGAAAAAAAAACTCCAGAGCGCCCGCATTGAACAGCAACGCCTGATCGCGATCCAGGCGCGTTCTGCTTACCAGAATGGCCGTGAGGAATACCTCAAACTGCTACTCAACCAGCAGAACCCGGAAAAATTCGCCCGCACCCTGACCTACTATGACTACTTGAGTCAGGCGCGCTTGAACCAGTTGCGCAGCTTCAATGAAACCCTGCGCCAGCTTGCCAATGTGGAAAACGACATTGCCCTGCAGCAGGCCCAGTTACTGGCCCAGCAAGGCAGCCTCGACAGTCAGCGCCAGGAGCTGGAAAAGGTCCGTGAGGAACGCCAGCAGGTACTGGCCAAGCTCGACACCGACGTAAAAGCCCGTGACCAGAAGCTACAGGCGCGCGAGCAAGAGCAGGCTGACCTGAGCCGCGTCCTCAAGACCATCGAGGAAACCCTGGCCCGTCAGGCGCGCGAGGCCGAAGAAGCACGCCAGCGTGCATTGCTTGCCCAACAGGAAGCCGAGAAACAGCGCCAGCGCGAAGCCCTTGCGGCCCGTGAAAACGATGCGCCGAAGAAGCCTCAGACAACCCCTGGCCCCCTGGTCTCCAGTGATGGAGCCGCATTTGGCGGGGCATTTCCCGCAGCTCGTGGCAAACTGCCATGGCCGGTCAATGGCCGCTTGCTGGCACGCTTTGGTGAAACCCGTGGCGATGACTCGCGGGCCAAGTGGGACGGCGTGATGATCAGCGCCTCTGCGGGCAGCCAGGTGCATGCCGTACACGGGGGCCGCGTGGTCTTCGCCGACTGGTTGCGCGGTGCCGGACTTCTGGTCATCCTCGACCATGGCAACGGTTACTTGAGCCTTTATGGCCATAACCAGACCCTGCTCAAGGATGCCGGCGACATCGTCAAAGCCGGTGAGGCCATCTCCACCGTCGGCAACAGCGGTGGCCAAAATACTTCGGCGTTGTATTTCGCCATTCGCCAGCAGGGTCGCCCGAGCGATCCGGCGCAATGGTGCAGGTCCCAGGGATAGGCATTACCTTATTGTTCACGGCCTGACCGCTATCTGTCATGCCGATGCCCCGAACGGGGCGAAACCCGGATCAGGAGTTCGTTCGACATGCTGCACTCGCCCCGCCTCACCTCGCTGGCCCTGGCTGCTGCCCTGGTCATCGGCGCGCCTCTGGCCAACGCCGCCGAACCGGCACAGCCAGCAGCGATGCCGGCCACGACCGTCAGCGCCAAGGCGCCACTGCCACTCGATGAGCTACGCACCTTCGCCGAGGTGATGGACCGCATCAAGGCAGCCTATGTCGAACCCGTCGATGACAAGACCCTGCTGGAGAATGCCATCAAGGGCATGCTCAGCAACCTCGACCCGCACTCGGCCTACCTGGGCCCGGAAGACTTCCAGGAACTGCAGGAAAGCACCAGCGGCGAGTTCGGTGGCCTGGGTATCGAAGTCGGCAGCGAGGATGGCTTCATCAAGGTGGTGTCGCCCATCGACGATACCCCGGCGTCCCGTGCAGGCATCGAGGCCGGCGACCTGATCGTCAAGATCAACGGCCAGCCGACCCGTGGCCAGACCATGACCGAAGCCGTCGATAAAATGCGTGGCAAGGTCGGCGAGAAAATCACCCTGACCCTGGTCCGCGATGGTGGCACACCGTTCGACGTGACACTGGCCCGCGCCATCATCCAGGTCAAGAGCGTCAAGAGCCAGATGCTCGAAGACGGCTATGGCTACATTCGTATCACCCAGTTCCAGGTCAAGACCGGCGAGGAAGTCGGCAAGGCGCTGGCCAAGCTGCGCAAGGACAACGGCAAGAAACTGCGTGGCCTGGTCCTGGACTTGCGCAACAACCCCGGCGGCGTACTGCAGTCGGCGGTCGAGGTGGCCGACCACTTCCTGACCAAGGGCTTGATCGTCTACACCAAGGGCCGTATCGCCAACTCCGAACTGCGCTTCTCGGCTGACTCGGCCGACGCCAGTGAAGGCGTGCCGCTGGTGGTGCTGATCAACGGTGGCAGTGCTTCGGCATCCGAAATTGTGGCCGGCGCACTCCAGGATCAGAAACGGGGTGTACTGATGGGCACCGACAGCTTCGGTAAAGGCTCCGTGCAAACGGTACTGCCGCTGAACAATGACCGCGCACTGAAGATCACTACCGCGCTGTACTACACCCCCAACGGACGTTCGATCCAGGCCCAGGGCATTGTTCCCGACATCGAGGTGCGCCGCGCCAAGATCACCAGCGAGCAGGACAGCGAGAACTTCAAGGAAGCCGACCTGCAAGGTCACCTGGGCAATGGCAATGGCGGCGCAGACCGTCCATCGGGCAAAGGCTCCGCACGCAAGGCACGGCCGCAGGATGACGACTTCCAGCTCAGCCAGGCCCTCAGCCTGCTCAAGGGCTTGAGCATCACGCGCGACAAGTAAGGTGTTCTTGCGCTGCCTCGCGCTCGTACTGTTGTGCGGGCTGGCCGGTGCCGCCTCTGCGGCGCCGGCCTACCTGAGCCTGATCATCGATGACCTGGGACAAAACCCGGCACGGGACAGCCGTGTTCTCGCCCTGCCCGGCCCGGTGACACTCGCCGTGATGCCCGACACGCCACACGCCAGCGAGCTTGCTCGCCAGGCTCACCTGGCGGGCAAAACGGTCATTCTGCACATGCCCATGGACCCGGCAACAGGGCCCTATGCCTGGCATCCAGGCATGCCACAGGCTGAACTGATGCGCCGCCTGGACGCCGCCCTGGTCAAGGTGCCCTTCGCGGCGGGCCTGAACAACCACATGGGCAGCCGGATGACCGCAGAGCCCGAGGCCATGGGTTGGCTGATGGATGAACTGCACCAACGCGATCTGTTCTTTGTCGACAGCCGCACCAGCGCCAGGACGGTGGCCGCAGCCAAGGCCCAGGAAAAGGGCCTGGCCAGCGTCTCACGTGATGTGTTTCTGGACGATGTCCGCACCACTGCCGCCATCGCGGCGCAGTTGCAACAGGGCATCGACCTGGCGCACAAACAGGGCTCGGCGGTACTGATTGGCCACCCTTACCCGCAAACACTTGACGTGCTGGAGCGCGAGCTGCCGAAACTGAAAGCCCAAGGCATCACCTGGATTGAAATACACCAGATGATTGCCGAACGCAGCAACCAGGCCATGCCCGGCCATGGCAAACATGGCCGGTACCTGCCCGCCCGCTGAACGCTCCCGCTCGTGCTCCAGGCGACGATCAGTCGAGCTGCAGTATCTTGTCCACGTCAGCCAACGTCACATCGCCCCGGTGGATATTGATGAGGCTTCCGTCATCCCGCGCATTGGCCAACTGATAGCGGCGCCCAAGGTTTCGATCCTTCCAGGCCTTCAGGTGGCCTTTGACGAACTGCCGACGTGGCGTGGCATTGTCCGGGTAGTGGAGGTGTATTTCCCACAGCGGCTCCAGCTTTTGCGTTCTGATTTCATATTTTTCAATGAAGTCATTGGCATACCCTTCGACCGGCGTTCGACTCCCTACCCGTGCGATCTGCAGCTTTGCATACTTGTACAGGTACTTCAGACTTTCAGCCTGTGGCGGGCTCTCCTTGTAGAAGGTAATCAAATCCTCGCGGAGGGCATCAGCCGCCTCACGAAGCGCGACGATTTTGCCCTGGTCGCCCTCAGTCAACTGCTCCCCTAGTGCCTCAAGCTGCTGAGCCGCCTCACGGAAATTACGCTCTTCATGCTCAAAAATGTGCTCAAGGCTCTTCAGCGAATCGGTTTTTTTCAGGTAACCACGCAGTTTGCGCAACGCACCTTCACGCCTTTTCAACATGCGATTGGCTTTTTCCCTGGCCAGGCGCAATGCATCAGCAGAGGGCGCACCTTCCTGAGGAGCGGGCAACTCATTGCTGCCTTGCGCCTGCTCAACCACTTCGACCCACTGATCACCATGCTGGTGAAAGCGGCTCAGGCGCTCCCCCGTCACCTTATTACGCTGCTCAACATAGACCTGATCACCCTCGGTCACTTCCTTCCCTACCAGTACGCGCTGGTCATGCGTGGTGATGGTGCGCGATTTGGCGGAAAACTTCGGCGTCGGACGCGGCCTGGCAGGGGTACGGGGTTGATCCAGCTCCTGGGCCCTGATCGCGAGCGCCAAGTCTGTCTCGGCGCTGTGTTTCAAATCCTTCAGCTCCGCCCTGTAGCGCTCCAGCGCGTCGGCACGCACGTTGTCGTACGGGTTTTCCTGAAGAAACTCACAGATCTGTAACGTTGTGTCATAGACTTCAAGGCTACTGTTCAAAATGCTGATTCGATCAGACAGCGAAACGTCCTCCTGCTCCAGGGAGGCATGGGAATACCCTGCACGCTTTAAATCCGAACCGATCAGCAGATGTTCCAGCCACAGGAAGTCATCCGGGTCGGACATCGCAGCCCTGTTCATGACCAACTCGCCAAGGTCGGTCAGGTAGGCAAAGCGAAGCTCTTTCGTGCTGAACAAACGCTCGGCACGCACCTTGGCAACGGCGTCGCTCAACCCCGCCTCAACCAGCAGGCCGTCCAGATGATCGAGTTGCGCCAGGAAGTCCAGGATTTCCTTCTGCTCCTGAATGTTGGTCGTCAAAGCATCGACAAACTGATTGTAATGATCGATTTCAAGCTCACTACGCGGCCATCTGACAACACGCTCACGACTCTCGGCAAGCGTGTCCCAATCGGTGCAAAGGTAAAGCCGTTGGTACAGGGTGGCAGAATCAATGGCCAACTGGGTCAACACCGCGTCAAGGTTCTTGGAGACCCCTGTGCGCGCATAGAACTTCGCGTATTGAGGCTTACCCAAGTCGATAACAATGTCCCTGACTTGCCATTGAATATCCACCATCCGCCGTAGATGCGTGATCTGGTTCTTGTACTGCGCCGCCAGCACATTTTCCCGCTCAAGCTGAAGCGCTTGTACTTTTGCGATGACCCCTTCAAGCACCGTCTTGGCCGGTCCATCAGCGACCTCATGCTTGGCCTTGAATCCCGCCAGAGTCTTCGCAGCGTTGTTTTTTTCGGCCGCCAAACTCCGCGAGGTCTCGATCAGTTTCTCGAAAGCGTCTTTCTCCGTCACGTAGTCTTGCATGGCCTTGCTCATCTGCTCGAGCGTCGCTTCGTAATGCGCCTTGTTGGCCTCGGCCAATGCACTGATCTGACGCTTCGGGCCGCCGCCACGCAAGGCCAATCTCAAATCCAGCGCCCATTCATCAGCCGACAGGTGCCGCAACCGCGGGCCACGCTGAAGACGGTAAATGGGGTTGACCACCCAGACCTCCCCTGCCGCCCGGTCGACACGATAGACAGCCCCTGCAACCTTGGCATACAGGTTGTCATCGGTACCATACAGCCCCCGCGCCTCGCCATCCTCGCGATAGCCTCCCAGGTCTGTCATCGGATCCACCTGCCAGCGCCGAAGCTTTTCACGCTGCACTGCGCTCAGGTGGTTCGCAGGGTTGCTCCAGGAAAAATCCAGTGCGGTGCCATTGCCACCAAGCGTGGCGGTAGTCGAGAACGACTGGTCTTTTTGCACTTTCACCAATGGCACCACATCACCCTCAAGCCTGCGCGCAGGGCCGGCAATCTCTGGCAAGGCAACAGGCTTGGGCGGCGCGACCTCACCGGGCGGCGATGCACGGTGCAACAGGAGCATGCCCAGATTGAACAGCAAATCAACAATCGCCGCGTCCCGCTGAAACTCATCCCCGCTGCGCAGCGCCTTGAAATCCTCGCTCAGACTGTTGAACAGTTGAACGATCCAGATAACCACAGCGACAGGACCACGCAGCACTGGCACTACCGCGCCGAACACCAGCCACGCACCTTTCTTAATCAGTGCCCAACGGCTTTCGGCATTGGACACCGAGTCTCGGTTGGCCAGCTCGACCAACATCCGGGTATTGCCCTCAAAGAGCCGCTCACAGGCCGTTCCCACCACGTCCACCGCAACCAACTGAGCAGGTGCTGACCGTTCCAGCGGCAATAAAGTGTCAATGATCACCCTGGATATGTGCGGCTCGTCGAAACCACCGTTGGCGTAGACTTGACGGGTATCATCACTGAACCAACTGAGGACACTCTCCTGTAACGCTCCCTCTTCCTTGATGGCATCAAACAGCGCCTCAGTGCTGGGGAACTGTAGCAACGGTTGCTCGGTGTCAAGCGGCCGGTACAGCACGCACGGACCTGTTGTCATATCACGGGGAGCAATGACAAAGAAATTGACGACCTCATCCGCGACCTCGCTGTCAGGCTCGCGCTTGAAGGCAAGCGGCCTGATCAACACGGCGGCCTCATCGCCCGTTAAATCATCACTCAACCCCAGCGTCGCACTCCGCACATAGTTGTAGCCCACTTCACTGAAACCGGCCTGCCCACGGATTTTGGCCTCCAGCGCCACAAGCAGTAAATGCACTTCAAGCTCACGGCAAAACAGCTGTTGTCGATGCTTGAGCTGGGCAGGGTCGCCCAGTAACGCCGCGACGTGCTTGGGGTACACCTCACCGATGTTCACCCGTTGCACCAGTTCATCTATGTACTCAGGCGTCATCCAGGCCATGATCGGCTTGTCGTTCCGATGGCTGATGACCACAGTGCCACTGGGCTTTGAGACCAGATTGCCGATGGCATAGTCGGTAAAGGTCATGGCCTCGTGCCTGATCATGCCAGCTGTACCCAGTTGCCCTTCGGCAATCGCGAACGTCAGTATCAGATCATCCGCAAAGTAGTCGCCGTCCGATGGGTGATCATTCAGTAGCTGATCGCGCAGTGACTGAGCGGTAAAAGCCTTCAAGCTCGGCACATCATAAAGAAATGATTGCCCGCGAGACGTTGCCTGCGCATTGGCCAGCCCCAGCAAAAGGCCCATATAAGCAAACTGATCGGATGCCGAGGCATCACTTAACCAGTCTGGCAGGCTGTCGCTGAGTACGGCCTGTGGCACCACCGTCAGCAGCGCGGTGGGCTGGAAGAACACCGAAGGATCCGTGAGCGCACTAAAGCCTTGCTCCAGCGCCTGCACATCGGCAAATCGACGCGACGCCAACGGCGTCAATGCCTCTAACTGACGATTCAACAGTACACTGGCCTGAACCTCGAACAGGTTTTCTTCAGGCTCATGACAGCTCCAGGTAACCTGAGACACCACGAAACGCTTGGCGACCCACGCATGCAAGGCCTCGGAAAACGCCTCTTCGCGGGTAAACGATTCCACCCGCCCCGAAGGCTGACACCAGAGGAACCTGTCGTGCCCGTCTACCCGAGACTTCAACAGCACGTCACCACTCAGCAAGGCATAGGGACCGGCAGCCCCATCCACATGGATATCAATCAGGTAGGCTTGCGTGCAGTCATTGCCATAGCGCCGCTGTCGACTCATTTTCATCGGTACTTCGACGACTTGGGACAGTGCAGCACGCTCCTCACGCCCTAACTCTGCAGTGGACTGGCTTGCAGTCAAAACGGTCTTGAGCACCTCGCTGAGCCACAGCGTCCGTGGCACCTGTGTGCTGCCCGTCTGCTGCCAGTAATCGACCAAGGCTTGTTGCAAATTGATATGAATCGTCGCCTGCAACTCATTCAGCGACTGAGCCACATCCTCCATGTCCAGACGATTCTTCAGGTCACCCGATTGCATGACTGCGGGGTAGTCATAGCTGAGCCGGTAGGCCTCCTGAGTCTCATTGGCAAATACCAGCGTTTTGCCCTGTGCGAAATGCAGCATGAAGACATCAAGCAGTGACTGGCGCGAATAGAACAGGCGATTCTCACGCCTTTCGGGCACCATCAGGCTGATTTGACTGGCCGAGACCAGGCCGGGGTAGTTCCTGGCGAGGGATGGGTAACGTGCGAAAAGCACCTCAAGCATCCGCCGCTCAAGCACGCTACGCAAGGTAGGGCGCGAGGCGAATTGCAAGGCAACCATCGCCTGAATGTTGATATCACTGGGGTGTAAAGAACCAGACATGCACAACTCCTGTCAGTGCGATAGAACACATACAGGAGCGTAACGTCAGCCTTGTACGGCCGATCAATAACTATCTACCACCAGGCAGAAGCGCCCTTCTCGCCTTACAGATAGCGGGCAAACGTCGCGTCAACAAACCCATCCTCGCGCATCTGCTCCAGTGCCTGCTGAAGCCGACTGACAACTGCGTCCGAAACGCTCGTGTTCAGTGCCAGGTACAACTCTGCACCATTAAAACGCAGCACCGTCTTGAGCTGGTTGATGCCGATCTGGCGGGCCAGGTAGCGACCCGCCGGGTCGCCCGTCGCCCACAGGTCGATCTCCCCCCGGAGCAGCTTCCCGGCATTGTCCTGATCCCGCAGCACGATGGAAGGTCGTAGCCCTTGCTTGCTCAGGTGTTCGGCAATGGCATCGCCCTTGTAGGCGCCTATCCGATAGCCACGAGCGTCTTCCAGGCGTTCCAGGGTGATCGGGCTGCCCTCAGGCGCCAGCAGGATCCAGTCATCCGGCCCGATAGGGCCTACCCATTTGAACAGCGCCTCGCGCTCCGGCTGGCGGGCCGTGACAAACACACCGTAGCCTGGCGTATGCAGGGCCAGCTTATAGATACGCTCCCAAGGAAAGCGCAGAGTCATGCTATAGGAGACATCCGCACGCCTGAACATTTCCCGAACGATATCGGCCGCAATGCCTTCGATATTGGCATCCTGAGCGAAGCTCTTGCCGTTCGTGGCCATGTTGTAAGGCGGAAAGTTCTCGGTCAGCAGCACCAATGGCTCGTCTGCACGAGCAACACTGCTGAGCAGGAATACGCTGAAGATCAGAAAAGCAGGAAGCTTGAACATGGCAGGCACCGGGATCCTTGGCGCCTTCAAGAGTGCCGGGCACCTGAGCGGCTGTCCAGCACCGCAGCACACATGAAAAAGAAAGGGCCCTGTTCCTGCGAACAGAGCCCTTGGCTTTCAGCGGATAATGGTCAGCTGTACACCCGACCCAACACCTGGCGATGGCTCTCGAATTGATCGAGTACATCCCGGGTAATCTGCTCCGGCGTGAAGCCCATCAGGTCGTACTCCTGGCTACCGTTATGCAGGTAAACCTCGGCCCGATAGAAGCGTTGCCGTACATCGCTGGCACCGTCAGCCGGCGCTTCGTTTGGCGCGGCCAGGTAGCCATCCAGGCTGACTTCATAGACAAAGGGGTTGCCCTCCTCCATGTCGATCCGCAGGCCCATCGCCGCACGCGACTGGCCCAGGCGGGTCTGCACCTCATAGCCCAGGGTCTTCAGTTGCTCGGCCGCTTCCTTAAGCGCCGGGCTGACCTGCTTGTCCATGAAGCGCTGAACCATGGCCTGGGTCGGCTGAAGGTCCAGTTGGCTCAGGCGCTCGCTGAAGCCGCGACGGCCCCGGGCCGCCAATTCGGCTTGCTCCTGCTCGACCTGAGTGTCCTGTTTCATCGCCTTGAACAGGCCGAACATGAACACCACCAGCACCACGGAGAACGGCAAGCCTGCCAACACCACCATGGTCTGCATGGCTTCAAAATTGCCTGCGAACAGCAGGCCGATGGTCACTAGAGTGATGATCGCCGACCAGAGAATACGCAGCCAGTGCGGTGCGTCTTCGTCGACCTGGCCACCCTTGCAAGACAGGTTGGCCATCATGACTGCACCGGAATCGGCCGGGGTCAGGAACAGCACGAAACCGACGAACACGGCCACACCCACGACGATCTTGGCCGCGGGATAGTGCTCCAGCAGTTGATAGATCGACATTGAAGGCTGCTCCAGCGCCGTGCGCCCCAACTCCACCGCGCCCTGGTTGATCACCAGGTCCAGCGCGGTATTGCCGAAGATCGACAGCCAGGCCAAGGTGAAGCCCAACGGAATCAGCAGCACGCCGGCCACCAATTCACGCACGGTACGACCACGGGAAATACGCGCGATGAACATACCCACGAATGGGCCCCAGGAGATCCACCAGGCCCAATAGAACACCGTCCACAGGCCCAACCAGCGCTCCGACTTGGCGCTGTCGCCCTCATAGACGTAGAGGTCGAAGGTCTTCAGGATCACGCCGTTGAGGTAGTCACCCGTGTTCTGTACGAAGCTGTTGAGCAGGTGCAGGGTCGGGCCGTTGAACAGCACGAACAGCAGCAGGCCGCTGAACAGCAGGATGTTCAGGTTGGACAAGCGACGAATACCGTTTTCCACACCCGATACCGCAGCAATGGTGGCCACCGTGCTCATCACCAGAATGACGATCAGCAGGTTGGTCTTGCTATGGTCGATCCCAAACAGGTACTCCAGGCCCGACGATACCTGCATCGAGCCGATACCCAGGTTGGTCACCAGGCCCAGCAGGGTCACGAACATCCCGAAG
Organism: Pseudomonas sp. FFUP_PS_473; assembly: GCF_002858665.1. NCBI lineage: Bacteria > Pseudomonadati > Pseudomonadota > Gammaproteobacteria > Pseudomonadales > Pseudomonadaceae > Pseudomonas > Pseudomonas sp. FFUP_PS_473. The sequence continues at coordinate 18,000 of NZ_PJQQ01000014.1, read as the reverse complement.
ATATCAACGGTATGACCGGCTGCGCCCTTGACCCAGCGCTCGCCCATCAGCGGGTACAGCGCCGAACGCAGGGCCAGCGGCTGGTTGTGACGATAGGCGAAGTAGGCCACTGACAGACCAACCAACGCGTAGATCGCCCAGCCATGCAGCCCCCAATGCAGGAACGTTAACTGCAGGCTCTGACGGGCCGCTTGCAGGCTGGCCGGAGCGCCCTCTGGCGGGTTGAAGTAGTGATCCAGCGGTTCGGAGGCGCCGAAGTACAGCAGCGAAATACCGATGCCGGAGGAGAACAGCATGCCGGCCCAGGCACCGTAGCTGAAGTCCGGTGTGTCGTCCTTGCCGCCCAGCTTCAACTTGCCGAAGGAGGAAAACGCCAGAACGATGACGAACAGCAGGTAGCCGCCAATCACCAGCATGTAGTACCAACCGAAACTACGCGACAACCAGGCTTGGGCCTGGCCAAGCACACGACCTGCAGTTTCAGGAACCGCGATCAGCAAGGCAGTCAGTACAAGAATCAACAGCGCCGAGGTGAAGAACACCACGCTATTGACCCGGACCCTCTCAACAGGGGTCTTTATCAAAGAGGCAGAACTCATTGCACAGAGGCTCCAGGCAGTGCGAGAAAAAACAACAGAACGACCCGTTACCTGAGCAAATGGTGCAATAGCCACATTGTCTCAGGTGTTATAAAAGCACCTTGGAAAAAACTGTAATCCCGAACGATTGCGTTAAAAAACAGACCGAAAACCCCGACCAGAAGGTTTGCCGCATGGCTGCGTGCCGTTCGGCCGATCTGTTCAATATTCCGCAAAAAACCGTCAACGCCTTGTGTTACGGGGCTTACACGTCATTTTTGGGTGCCAATTTGCGCCAACAGAAGGTCAGAAAAACCTGTCAATGGTGCAGATTGTCGCAGAGCTTATTCTTTGTTGATTGAACGTTCAATCAAAACAAAATAGACTGGCCTTCGCCGAGGCAGCCGCTTGTCGTCTGCCCGCAGGCCTGAGGAGATTTGCAAGATGCCCAAGGTCGGTATGCAACCCATCCGCCGCCAGCAGTTGATCGAAGCCACGTTGATGGCGGTCGATCAGGTCGGCATGGGAGATGCCAGCATTGCGCTGATCGCCCGTTTGGCCGGTGTGTCGAATGGCATCATCAGTCACTACTTTCAGGACAAGAATGGCCTGATCGCAGCGACCATGCGGTACTTGATGAGCGTGCTCACCGAGAGCGTCGCCGTACGTCGGCATGCGCTCAAGGACAACAGCCCGCGCGCCCACCTGCAGGTGATCATCGAAGGCAACTTCGACGCCAGCCAGGTCAACGGCCCGGCAATGAAAACCTGGTTGGCATTCTGGGCAACCAGCATGCACCAGCCGTCTTTGCACAGGTTGCAGCGGATCAACGATCACCGCTTGTATTCCAACCTGTGCTGTCAGTTCCGCCGCGTCCTGCCGTTGCCTGAAGCACGCAGTGCAGCACGCGGGCTGGCAGCCTTGATCGACGGCCTGTGGCTGCGTGGTGCGTTATCCGGAGACGCCTTCGACACCGACCAGGCGCAGCAAATCGCTTACGAATACATGGATCTACAACTGGCAAAACAGACGAGCCCGGACACACACAACCAGGCCTCTGATGCACCGCGCCCGGCGATTGCCACACAGGCAGGAGCGCTGCGCGGATAGCCAAACCACAATGCACTTGCGAGGACACTATGGCCCGTTTCGAACTGCAAAAACTCTACATTGATGGTGGTTATGTCGACGCTGGCGGCGATGCCACCTTCGAAGCCATCAACCCGGCCAACGGCGAAGTCCTCGCCCACGTGCAACGTGCCACCAAAGAAGACGTCGAGCGCGCCGTCGAAAGCGCCGAACGTGGCCAGAAAGTCTGGGCCGCGATGACCGCCATGCAGCGTTCGCGCATCCTGCGTCGTGCCGTCGACATCCTGCGCGAGCGCAACGATGAGCTGGCAGCGCTGGAAACTCTGGACACCGGCAAGTCCTACTCCGAAACCCGCTACGTCGACATCGTGACCGGTGCCGACGTACTCGAATACTACGCCGGCCTGGTACCGGCCATCGAAGGCGAGCAGATCCCGCTGCGCGACAGCTCCTTCGTCTACACCCGCCGCGAACCACTGGGTGTGACCGTCGGTATCGGCGCCTGGAACTACCCGATCCAGATCGCCCTGTGGAAATCCGCCCCGGCCCTGGCCGCTGGTAACGCGATGATCTTCAAGCCCAGTGAAGTCACCTCGCTGACCACACTGAAACTGGCCGAAATCTACACCGAAGCCGGCCTGCCAGACGGCGTGTTCAACGTGCTGACCGGCAGCGGTCGCGAAGTCGGTACCTGGCTGACCGAGCACCCACGCGTTGAAAAAGTATCCTTTACCGGTGGCACCGACACCGGCAAGAAGGTCATGGCCAGTGCTTCGAGCTCCTCGCTCAAGGAAGTCACCATGGAACTGGGCGGCAAGTCGCCACTGATCATCTGCGCCGACGCAGACCTGGATCGCGCCGCCGACATCGCCATGATGGCCAACTTCTACAGCTCCGGTCAGGTCTGCACCAACGGCACCCGCGTGTTCGTGCCTGCCGCTCTGAAAGCCGCCTTTGAAGCCAAGATCGTTGAGCGCGTTGCGCGCATCCGCGTGGGTAACCCGGAAGACGAAAACACCAACTTCGGCCCACTGGTCAGCTTCGCCCACATGGAAAATGTCCTCGGCTACATCGCCAAGGGCAAGGAAGAAGGCGCACGCGTACTGTGCGGTGGCGAACGCCTGACCACCGGTGACTTCGCCAAGGGTGCCTTCGTTGCGCCGACCGTATTCACCGACTGCCGCGACGACATGACCATTGTTCGCGAGGAAATCTTCGGCCCGGTGATGAGCATCCTCACCTACGAAACCGAAGAAGAAGTCATCCGTCGCGCCAATGACACCGACTTCGGCCTGGCCGCGGGTGTCTGCACCAACGACCTGACCCGTGCGCATCGCATCATCCACCAGCTGGAAGCCGGTATCTGCTGGATCAACGCCTGGGGCGAGTCGCCTGCCGAAATGCCGGTCGGCGGTTACAAGCAGTCCGGTGTCGGCCGTGAAAACGGTATCAGCTCGCTGGCTCAGTACACTCGCATCAAGTCGGTACAGGTCGAGCTGGGCAACTACAACTCGGTGTTCTAAGCACCCTTGTAGCCGCGCCCGAGTCGCGAGACCCGGGCGCCATCCGCTCACCTCGTTCACTGCCAAGAGGGTACATTCATGTCCCAAGAATTCGATTACATCATTGTCGGTGCAGGCTCGGCCGGTAACACCCTGGCCACCCGCCTGACCGAAGACGAAGGCGTCACCGTACTGCTGCTTGAAGCCGGCGGCCCGGATTACCGCTACGACTTCCGTACCCAGATGCCTGCCGCCCTGGCCTTCCCGCTGCAGGGTCGCCGCTACAACTGGGCCTACGAGACCGATCCTGAGCCCTACATGGACAACCGTCGCATGGAATGTGGCCGTGGCAAGGGCCTGGGTGGTTCATCGCTGATCAACGGCATGTGCTATATCCGTGGCAACGCCATGGACTATGACGGCTGGGCCAAACTGCCAGGCCTGGAAGACTGGAGCTACCTGGACTGCCTGCCGTATTTCCGTAAAGCGGAAACCCGTGACATCGGCCCGAACGACTACCATGGCGGCGAAGGCCCGGTCCGCGTGACCACGCCAAAGGCGGGCAACAACCCACTGTTCCACGCCATGGTTGAAGCTGGCGTGCAAGCCGGCTACCCGCGCACCGAAGACCTGAACGGCTACCAGCAGGAAGGCTTTGGCCCGATGGACCGTACGGTGACCCCTGAAGGCCGTCGCTCCAGTACCGCACGCGGCTACCTGGACATCGCCAAGAAGCGCTCGACCCTGACCATCGTCACTCATGCCCTGACCGATCGCGTGCTGTTCAACGGCAAACGCGCTATTGGCGTGACCTACCTGCAAGGCGACAGCGAAGAGCGTGTCGAAGCCCGTGCACGCAGGGAAGTCATCGTCTGCAGCGGCGCCATCGCTTCGCCGCAGTTGCTGCAACGCTCCGGTGTCGGCCCGGCCAAACTGCTGCAGAGCCTGGACATTCCGGTGGTCCACGACCTGCCGGGCGTGGGTGAAAACCTGCAAGACCACCTGGAACTGTACCTGCAGTACGCCTGCACCCAGCCGGTCTCGCTGTACCCTTCGCTGCTGTGGTGGAACCAGCCCGCTATCGGTGCCCAGTGGCTGTTTGCCGGAACCGGTATCGGCGCCAGCAACCAGTTCGAGGCTGGTGGCTTCATCCGCACCCGCCCCGAGTTCGAGTGGCCGAACATCCAGTACCACTTCCTGCCGGTCGCGATCAACTACAACGGCAGCAACGGTGTGCAGGAGCACGGCTTCCAGGCCCACATGGGCTCGATGCGTTCGCCAAGCCGTGGGCGCATCCAGGTCAAGTCCAAGGACCCACGCCAACACCCAAGCATCCTGTTCAACTACATGGCAACCGAACAGGACTGGCAGGAGTTCCGCGATGGCATCCGCCTGACCCGTGAGATCATGGCGCAGCCGGCGCTGGACGCATACCGTGGTCGTGAAATCAGCCCGGGTGCGCATGTGCAAACCGACGAAGAGTTGGACACGTTCATTCGCGAGCACGCCGAAACCGCGTTCCACCCGTCCTGCTCGTGCAAAATGGGCACCGACGACATGGCCGTGGTCGATGGCCAGGGTCGCGTACATGGCATGGAAGGCCTGCGCGTGGTCGATGCCTCGATCATGCCGATCATCACTACCGGCAACCTGAACGCCCCAACGATCATGATGGCCGAGAAAATCGCTGACAAGATTCGTGGGCGTCAGCCACTGCCACGCAGCACCGCCAAGTACTACGTGGCCAACGGTGCGCCGGTCAAGGGCAAGCCGCTGCGTGAAGTGAAGCAGGCATAAGCTAGGGCTGCGGGAAAAAGCGCTCGACCAGGCTCTGCCCGACGTCCCCAAGACGTCGGGCATACGCCGCTCGCTGGAACGGCTCCCCGGTACGAAACTCGAACATCGACTCGTCAGGAGCAACCGACTCAACCCCCTGCAAACGGACTTGAGTGAAGCGGAAATCCGCCCCGACGACATCGGCAATGTCGAGAATGCGCAGCGGCCGCCCCGGCAAGATCAGTGCCTCGGCCTCATGTTCCAGGTCGGAAAAGGCTGCTACGGGCGACGCATAGGCAGGCCCACCAGGCTCCAGAACGAACACCACGGAGCTTTCGTCGAAACGTGCCTGAACGACACTCCTGTCTTCACGGAACAACTCCCAGAGGGTGTACGGGTTTTCTGTAAACGACGTAAAGTCAGTCGTCAGGAGCACGTCCCCAACCTTCACCTGCCCACGCTTGAGCCATGCACCGGATGTGCCTCTCGCCGCAGACGCAGCGCGATACAGCCGCACCTGATTATCGCAGCCAACCATGCCCAACTCCTTGGATAATGCATGAATCCTGGCCACATTAGCGTCAACCGTGCCTTCCAGCGGCAGGCCGCGCAAGAGGTTGTTGTAGCGCTGCGGCGAATGGCTGTACTGCTTGATGTGACGTGCGCCAAAACCCAGTTCATCGCGGTACACCACATAAGGCTCACCAAACGGATCCAGGTAGTCGCCGCTGGCCGAGACCCGCTCCAGATCGGCTTCAGGCAGGTGCGTCAACAGGCTTCGCTGACGTGCCAACGCCTGATCGGACAGTGCCAGCAATTCATCGGCGGCGGGCCGCATGCAGGCCGTCCAGAACGTAGAGTTGCCGTCAGAGAGCGGCGGTGCCCCCACAGGCTGCGCATCAACCGGGAGCGGCGGCAACGCCACCTGCGGGGCTCGGGTCAATGGCACAGCCTCAGAACCACCCGGTGTACGAACAGCACGCGCTTCACCGTTGAAGGCATCGGCTTCAAGCATCTTGGCATCCAGCAACACAAACAACAGGTCCACAACCGCCAACACCCAACCGCGCCGGCGCTGGCGTATATCGCTCGCGTTGACAGCCTGGTCCAGGTGCAATCCCAGGCTTGCCGCCCCGGCACCGACCGCCGCCAGGGCGAGCGGCCAGCCCAGCGGCGCCAGCGGTGAAACCACACGACTGACAACTCCCAGCCATGCCAGCCATTTGGCCTTGCGCAAGTCACTATTGGCGGTGATTCGTGCCAAGGCAACGGCCTTGAGTTCCTGCTTGGCGGCCTCTCGCAGATGCACAAAGACATCCCCTGCAACGGGCGCGACATCCCAATTGAGCACTCGCTGACCGGCTGATAGACGCTCACACAACACCTTCCCCGCGGCCGGATCAAGGTCAGGAAAGTGTTGCCGAAAACGCTGCCGGCCTGGCTCGTCCGCCACTTGCTCCTTTATCCAGGCATAGAGCTGGTCCTTGCCGGTAAAACGGATCAGGGCAGGCGTCTCGCTGGCCAGGTACAGCAGCAAGGCATTGCTCGGGAGTACCAACCAGAACATATCGCGCGCCACCTGCCCACTGAAGCTGAGGGCGCTGAAGCCGGAGCTCACACCCTCCCCCTGCGACTGGCGCAAGCGCGCGAGCGTTGCCGGGAAGCGGATCGAACCGACTGCCGCACGCAACACCGCCTGTTGCTCGGCGTCGGACAAGCCCTCCTTCTCTCGTGCATGCGCCAATGCTGTCAGAAACTGCGCCCGGGCAAGCAGACAGAAGTTATCGGCATGCTGCGCCCAGAACCGCTCCAGGGTTTGCAGGTACACCGACTGCAGGTCGAGCGCCCAGAAGGCCTCCATGACATTTTCAGGTGCCAGACGAACCTCGACACGCTCGTCATAGTGCCCATGGCCAGCGCCCACTCGGTAAAAACCACCGTAGTTGCTGAGCAGGTCGGGATTGAGCTGGTCGTTGAGGGTGAAACGCCGTTGAATCAGCTCGCTCAACGTCATCGACTCGATCGGCGCGCTGTAGTGCGCCCAACCACTGAAGGTTCGGTTGCTGCTGACGGCATTATCAAAGCGGTGCCAGTAGACCTGGTCGGGGTCGAGCCAATAGCCGAGTGCATTTTCGATGATATGGCCTGCGCCAAGCCGGGCCAGGCTATGGATATCGGGATAGGCCACGAGGAAGCCTTGAGCGATGTTCTGCAGAGAAGCGGATGCGAATGACGTCATGATAATTGCCGTATTGGTTGCTGATACGGCATTGCAAACGCTATCAAGCACATCGCGGTGGTAACTATCTAGACAGTTTTCCAAGCGCTCAGGTTAGAATCCTTGGCACGCGACCTGCTTGTTTCTGCACACCTTTCCCGCCGATTGTCCTGGAGTACTGCCTTTGAATGCGACCGCCATCAACAGCCTGTTCTTGATCGGCGCGTTGCTGGTAGGTGCAAGTATTCTGGTCAGCTCACTGTCTTCGCGACTGGGCATCCCCATCCTGGTGATCATCCTCGCCGTAGGCATGGCAGCCGGGGTCGATGGCGGCGGCATCATCTTTGACAACTACCCCACCGCCTACCTCGTCGGCAACCTGGCACTGGCCGTGATTCTGCTCGATGGCGGCCTGCGTACGCGGGTCGCGAGCTTCCGTGTTGCCTTGTGGCCAGCGTTATCGCTCGCGACCGTCGGGGTACTGATTACCACCGGCCTGACCGGCATGATGGCGGCCTGGCTGTTTGACCTGAACCTGATCCAGGGCCTGCTGATCGGCGCCATTGTCGGTTCGACCGACGCTGCTGCGGTGTTCTCCCTGCTGGGCGGCAAGGGCCTGAATGAACGGGTCACCGCCTCGCTGGAAATCGAATCGGGCAGCAACGACCCCATGGCGGTGTTCCTCACCGTGACCCTGATCGACATGCTCGCCAGCGGCCAGACAGGCCTGCACTGGGGCCTGCTCGGGCACCTGGTGCGCGAGTTTGGCATTGGCGCGGTGCTCGGCCTGGGCGGCGGTTGGCTGATGCTGCAACTGGTCAACCGGATCAACCTGGCCGGCGGCCTCTATCCGATCTTGGTGATCAGTGGTGGCCTGCTGGTATTTGCCCTGACCAACGCCCTGCACGGCAGTGGCTTCCTCGCCGTGTACCTCTGCGGCCTGGTACTGGGCAACCGCCCGATCCGCAGCCGCCACGGCATTCTGCACATGCTCGACGGCATGGCCTGGCTGGCACAGATCGGCATGTTCCTGGTGCTGGGGTTGCTGGTCACTCCGCACGACCTGCTGCCAATTGCCCTGCCGGCACTGGGCCTGGCCTTGTGGATGATCCTCTTCGCCCGCCCGCTGTCGGTGCTGGCCGGGTTGCTGCCATTCAAGGCCTTCCATGGCCGCGAAAAGGCTTTTATTTCCTGGGTCGGCCTACGCGGCGCGGTACCGATCATTCTGGCGGTGTTCCCGCTGATGGCCGGGCTGCCCAACGCACAACTGTATTTCAACCTGGCCTTCTTCATCGTCCTGGTCTCGCTGCTGGTGCAAGGCACCAGCCTGCCGTGGGTGGCCAAGCTGCTGAAAGTCACCGTGCCACCTGACCCGGCACCCATCTCCCGCTCTGCACTGGAAGTGCACATCACCAGTGAATGGGAGCTGTTCGTCTACCGTCTGGGTGCTGAAAAATGGTGCATCGGCGCAGCGCTGCGCGAGTTGAAAATGCCTGAGGGTACCCGCATTGCAGCGCTTTTCCGTGGTCAGCAACTGCTCCACCCGTCGGGAAGTACCACCCTGGAGGTGGGTGACCTGCTCTGTGTTATCGGCCATGAACACGATCTCCCGGCCCTGGGCAAGCTGTTCAGCCAGGCACCACAACGTGGTCTGGACCTGCGCTTCTTCGGTGACTTCGTCCTTGAAGGTGACGCAGAACTGGGGGCTGTAGCGGCCCTGTACGGCCTCAAGCTCGACGGTCAGGACCCACACACGCCTCTGAGCCACTTCATCCAACAGAAGGTTGGTGGTGCGCCGGTAGTGGGTGACCAGATCGAATGGAACAACACCTTGTGGACCGTTGCGCTGATGGAGGGGAACAAGATCCTCAAAGTGGGCGTCAAATTTCCCGAAGGAAGTCGCCCCGGCCCGGGCCTGTTCCTCTAAACTCCGCTTTCTTACATCTGCTTGTACGAATTTTCTGCCTATGTCCTTGCGCACGCTTGTCTGCGCAGCCCTGCTGGGGCTGTGCCTTTCTGCAACCTTCGCCTTCGCTGCGGAGCCACCCAACGCTGCCGCTGTTCAGCAAAGTCTCGACAAGATTGCCGAGCGCAAGCTGCCTGAGGCGGAGCAGAAAGCCCTGCGTCAGGTGCTGGAACAAACCCTGGTCTTCCTCAACAGCAAGGATGACAGTGAAAAACGCCTGGCCGCGCTCAAGCAGCAACTCAGCGATGCCCCAAAAAAGACCGGTGAAAACCAGCGCGAACTGGCCAAGCTCAAGAGCAGCACGGTCATTCCGGTGGCTGAGCGTTATGCCAGCCTTGATGTTCCCCAGTTGGAACAGTTGCTCACCGAACGCACGACCCAACAGAGTGACCTGCAAAAGGCACTCTCCGAAGCCAACAGCCTGACCATTACATCCCAGACTCGCCCGGAGCGGGCCCAGGCCGAAATCAGCGACAACCAGACACGCAGCCAACAGATCAATACCAGCCTGAAACTGGGCAAAGAAGCCGGGAAGGTGCTGTCGCCAGAACAGCGCAACCAACTCAATGCCGAGCTAGCCGCCCTCAACGCCCTGACCCTGCTACGCCGGCAGGAACTGGCCGGCAACAGCTTGCTGCAAGATCTGGGTAGCAGCCAGCATGACTTGCTGATCGAGCGCGCGGCACGCCTGGAGCAAGAGATTCAGGACCTGCAGACCCTGATCAACCAGAAGCGCCTGGCCCAGTCGCAGCAGACCGTCACCGAACAATCCATCGAGGCGCAGAAAGCCGGGGGCAGCAGTGTTCTGGCCACCGAAAGTGCTGCCAACCTCAAGCTCTCCGACTACCTGCTGCTGAGCACAGACCGGCTCAACCAACTGACTCAGGAAAACCTCAAGACCAAGCAGCAACTTGATGCCCTGACCCAGAGCGACCTGGCGCTGGACGAACAAATCAGTGTGCTCAAGGGCAGCCTGCTGCTGTCCAAGATTCTCTACAAACAGAAACAGTCCCTGCCGCACTTGAAAGTCGACGGTGACCTGGCGGACCAGATTGCCGATATCCGCCTCTACCAGTTTGAGGTCAACCAGCAGCGTGAGCAGATCAGCAGCCCGAGTAGCTATGTCGACAAACTGCTGGCCAGCCACCCAGAGGAAAGCGCTACGCCGCAATTGCGCAAGGCGTTGCTTGAAGTCGCGATCACCCGCAGTGACCTGCTTGAACGACTTAACCGTGAACTGAGTGCACTGCTCAACGAATCCATCACCCTGCAACTGAACCAGAAGCAGCTGCTGAGCACGGCGCAGAACCTGCGCGCCACCCTCGACGAGCAGATGTTCTGGATCCCCAGCAACAAGCCGCTGGAACTGGAATGGCTACGCAGCGTACCTGAGCGCCTGCAAAAGCAGGTCGTGAGCCTGCCGTGGGCCTCAAGTGTGAGTGAACTGGCTGACGGTCTGGTACAACGCCCGCTGTTGTTCCTGCCGCTGCTGTTGCTGATCGGTGCCCTGCTCTGGCGCCGCAACTACCTGTATGCGCGCCTGAGCAAGGTCCATCGGGATATCGGTCACTTCAAGCGCGATAGTCAGTGGCACACCCCTCAGGCGCTCCTGATCAACGTGCTGCTGGCGCTGCCGATCAGCCTGGCGCTGGCCCTGTGCGGCTTTGCCTTGCAGATCGACGCACGCGGTCAGAATGCCAACCTCGGTGCCGCCCTGCTACAGATTGCCCAAGCCTGGATGGTGTTCTACACCGCGTACCGGATTCTCGCGCCCGCGGGTGTTGCCGAGCTGCATTTTCGCTGGGAGAAACCGCAGGTGGAGTTCCTCCGCAGCTGGATCCGGCGTCTTGGCGCAGTGGTGTTGGCACTGGTGGCCGTGGTGGCGGTCGCCGAGCACCAACCCTCGGCCCTGGCCGACGACGTGCTGGGTATCGGCGTAGTACTGACCTGCTACGCCCTGATGACCTGGTTGCTCAGCCGCCTGCTGCTAAGCAGCCCGAACCATAACCAGGCCTCGCTATTTCGCATGGCCGTGGGGCTGGCCTTCACCGTGTTGCCAATCGCCCTGTTCGTCGCGGTCTGTTTTGGTTACTACTACACCGCGCTGAAGCTCACCGACCGGCTGATAGACACGCTGTATCTGTTGATGCTCTGGCTGGTGATCGAGGCTGCATTCGTCCGTGGCCTGGCAGTTGCCGCACGCCGCCTGGCTTATCAGCGTGCGCAGAGTAAACGTCAGGCCGTCAAGGAAGGCCCGGACGGTGAAACGATGATTGAAGAGCCGACCCTGGACATCGAACAGGTCAACCAGCAGTCGCTGCGCCTGATCCGCCTCGCGCTGCTCGGCATCTTCATTGGCGCCCTGTACTGGGTCTGGGCAGACCTGATCAGTGTGTTTGCCTACCTCGACAACATCACCCTCTACGAATACACCAGCGGCACCGGTGCAGCCATGAGCATGGTCCCGATCAGCCTCGGTGACCTGTTGGGTGCACTGGTAATCGTCGGTATCACCTTTGCCCTGGCCAGCAACCTGCCAGGCTTGCTGGAAGTGCTGGTACTGTCGCGGCTGAACCTGGCCCAAGGCAGTGCCTACGCGGCGACCACGCTGTTGTCCTATGCAATTGCCGGGATCGGCTTCGTCACCACGCTGTCAACCCTCGGCGTCAGTTGGGACAAGCTGCAGTGGCTGGTGGCTGCGCTGTCGGTCGGCCTGGGCTTCGGGATGCAAGAAATCTTCGCCAACTTCATCTCGGGGATCATGATCCTGTTCGAACGCCCGGTGCGTATCGGGGACACCATCACCATCGGCAACCTGTCCGGTACCGTGAGCAAGATCCGCATCCGAGCAACCACCATTACCGACTTCGACCGCAAGGACATCATTGTCCCGAACAAGACCTTCATTACCGGGCAACTGATCAACTGGTCGCTGACTGACACCATCACCCGAGTCACGCTCAAGATCGGCGTCGACTATGGCTCGGACCTGGAGCTGGTGCGCAACCTGCTGCTCAAGGCCGCCAACGACAACCCACGCGTGCTCAAGGAGCCGGCCCCGACGGTCTACTTCCTCAATTTTGGCGAAAGCACACTGGACCACGAACTGCGCATGCATGTACGCGACCTCGGTGACCGCAACCCGGCGCTGGATGAGGTCAACCGCGTCATCAACAGCGAGTTCAAGAAAAACAACATCAACATCGCGTACCGCCAACTGGAAATCTACCTGAAAAACATGCAGGGACAGGTGTTCAACATCGCTCCCGCAGAGGATCAGAAGACCGCCGCGCCAATCCCTTTGATCGGCAAGCCGGATGATCTGGCATCAGGTTCCAATCCCGCCTGACTGGACGTCAACGGCCATACCCTTGCAGAATGGTCGGACATTCTCCTGGAGATGGCCGTTGAAAGCCCTCGACGAACTCACCTTCGATAACCGCTTCGCCCGTCTGGGCGATGCGTTCTCCACGTCGGTACTGCCCGAGCCGATTGCCGAGCCACGCCTGGTGGTTGCCAGCGATGCCGCCATGGCCCTGCTCGACCTCGACCCTACCGAGGCCCACTCACCGGTGTTTGCCGAGCTTTTCAGTGGCCATAAACTCTGGGCCGAGGCTGAACCTCGGGCGATGGTTTACTCCGGTCACCAGTTCGGCTCCTACAACCCTCGCCTGGGCGATGGCCGCGGCCTGTTGCTGGGCGAAGTGCGCAATGACGCGGGCGAGTATTGGGACCTGCACCTGAAAGGCGCCGGGCAGACGCCCTATTCGCGCATGGGAGATGGTCGTGCGGTTCTGCGCTCTTCGATTCGCGAGTTCCTCGCCTCCGAGGCCCTTCATGCCCTGGGTATCGCCAGCAACCGAGCGCTGTGCGTAATCGGCTCGAACACACCTGTGTGGCGCGAAACCCAGGAGCACGCAGCCATGCTGTTGCGCCTGGCACCCAGCCATGTTCGCTTCGGTCACTTCGAATACTTCTACTACACCCGCCAGCCGGAGCAGCAGAAGATCCTCGCCGAGCACGTGCTGAACCACCATTTCCCCGAGTGCCGTGACCAGCCCGAGCCGTACCTGGCGATGTTCCGTAGCATCGTTGAGCGCAACGCCGAACTGATCGCCCATTGGCAAGCCTATGGTTTCTGCCACGGCGTGATGAATACCGACAACATGTCGATCCTGGGCATCACCTTTGATTTCGGCCCCTTTGCATTCCTGGACGATTTCGACGCCCGCTTCGTCTGCAACCACTCGGATGACCAGGGACGCTACAGCTACAGCAATCAAGTGCCGATTGCCCACTGGAACCTCAGCGCCCTGGCCCAGGCCCTGACGCCCTTCATCAGCGTCGAGGCCCTGCGCGAAACCCTTGCGTTGTTCCTGCCGCTGTACGAAGCCCACTACCTGGACCTGATGCGTCGTCGACTCGGCCTGACGCACGCTGAAGACGCCGACAAGGCGCTGATCGAGGGGCTCCTGCAGGTCATGCAACAGGGTGCGGTGGATTACACATTGTTCTTCAGAAAGCTCGGCGACCAGCCCGCAGAAGCGGCGCTGCGTGTGGTTCGCGACGACTTCGTCGACCTCGCCAGTTTTGACCGTTGGTCTGAAGACTACCTGGCACGCATCGCCCGTGAACCGGGCAACAGCGAAAAACGCCGCGCCCGGATGCATGCGGTCAACCCGCTGTACATCCTGCGCAACTACCTGGCCCAACGCGCGATAGAAGCCGCTGAAGCGGGTGACTACAGCGAGGTGCGTCGCCTGCACCAGGTACTCTGCACGCCATTCGACGAACAACCAGGCATGGAGGCGTACGCAGAGCGGCCACCCGAGTGGGGCAAGCATCTGGAGATCAGTTGCTCCTCGTGAGCAACTGCCAACATCAATGAATCAGATGAGAATCACTCGGAGCCGACATTGAAAAAGCTGCGCGTACGCTCCAGATAACCTCTATCGACTCGCTTCCCGGACGCCACCATGACCGACCCGCTGCTGATACCCTGCCCTCATTGCAATGGCCTGAATCGCATCCCCGCCGCACGCGTGGGCGACGCCCCGAAGTGCGGACGCTGCAAAGGCGCCGTGCTGCTGAACAAACCGTTTGAATTGAAACAGGGGGACTATGCCAGCCAGATCAAGGGTGATCTGCCACTGCTGGTTGATGTCTGGGCCGACTGGTGCGGCCCGTGTAAATCCTTTGCGCCGATCTTTGAACAGGCGGCCAGCCAGCTAAGCGGGCGCTGTCGCCTGGCCAAGCTCGACAGCGAGGCCAACCCGCAACTGGCTGCGCAGTTGGGTATTCGCTCAATTCCCAGCCTGATCCTGTTCAAAAATGGCCGCGAAGTCGCACGCCAAAGCGGCGCCTTCCCACTCCAGCACTTGCTGGAGTGGCTGCGCAGTCAGGGGATTTAAGCGTTTTCTTCCAGCAGCGAATGCAGCTCAACGAACTGCTGGGTCAACTTGTGCCGTGGTTCCAGATGGATCAACGGCAAGTTGGCCTGATGCGACTCGCGCATCTTCACTGAGCTGTTCAGGTAGACCGGCAGCACCGGCAAGCCTTCAGCCAGCAACTCGTCGAGCATCTGCTGGGGCAGGCTGGCCCGGGCCTGGAACTGGTTGACCACAATGCCCTCGACCTGCAGGTGCTCATTGTGGTCCTCACGCAGTTCCTCGATTTCGGCCAGCAGACCGTATAGAGCCTGGCGCGAGAAGCTGTCGCAGTCGAAGGGAATCAGTACCCGATCGGCCGCAATCAATGCCGATACCGCATAAAAGTTCAGCGCTGGCGGCGTATCGAGATAAATCCGGTCGTAGTCTTCGGACAACTCATCGAGCAACTTACGCAGCTTGTTGATCTTGTGCTTGGCTTCGAGCTTGGGTTGCAGGTCAGCCAACTCCGCAGTAGCGGTGACGACATGGAGGTTGTCGAACGGCGTCTCGTAGATGTCGACCTTGTTCTTCCTGGCAAAGGGGCCGGACGACAATGTCTGCTTGAAGAAATCGGCAATCCCCATGGGGATATCCTCGCCAGTCAGGCCGGTGAGGTACTGGGTCGAGTTGGCCTGAGCATCCAGGTCAATCAACAGGGTTCGGTAGCCTTCACTGGCACTCACCGCCGCCAGGTTGCAAGCAATACTCGACTTACCCACGCCACCTTTCTGATTAAACACCACGCGCCGCATGGAATGACCTCCGTGTATCAGTGAATGACCGAGTATGTGGGCGTGAGGGCGGTTTAGCCAGCACCATTGAGCCCTTGACCCGCCAGCAGCTCGACAAAGGCACGGGCCATGGCCGAGGCTGACTCGCGTCGCTGTACCAACCACACAGCGGTAACCGCGTCGGCATCAAGCAGGGTTCGATAGACCACACCGTCAATACGCATGCGCTGAAAAGAGGCCGGCAACACTGACACCCCCAGGCCCGCTGCCACCAAGCCAATAATCGTCATGGCCTCACCCGCCTCCTGGGCAAAGTGCGGGCTGAAGCCGGCCTGCCGTGCCAGGCTCATCAATTGCGCATGCAAGCCACTGCCATAGCTGCGCGGGAAAAATACAAACGGCTCATTGGCCAGCGTCGACAACAACAAGCCACGCTCGCTGCCCTCCGCCAGCGGGTGTGTAGCGCTGAGCACCGCCACCAGAGGCTCACGGAACAACTCCGTGACGAGCAGGCTCTCCGGCAAGGCCAGCGGGCGCATCAGGCCGATCTCGATGGTCTCGTCGAGCAGCGCATCGGCAACATCACGGCTGCTCATTTCCTTGAGGTTCAGGTGCACAGCGGGAAAGCGCTGACGAAAGGCATAAATCGCCTTGGGGATACCCGAATTAATCGGGGCCGAGGTCGTGAAGCCAATTTTCATTTCACCCAGCTCGCCAAGCTGGGCGCGCCGAGCGACATCGGCAGCCTTATCGACCTGAGCCAGCACCTGTCGCGCCTCATCGAGGAACAAGCGGCCGGCTTCACTCAGCTCCACTCGTCGGTTGGTCCGCTCGAACAAACGCGCCCCCAACTCCTGCTCCAGAGCCTGGATCTGCTGGCTCAAGGGTGGCTGGGAGATGCCCAACAGCTGTGCCGCCCGCCCGAAGTGGAGCTCTTCGGCAACTGCAATGAAGTACCGCAAGTGGCGTAATTCCATGACACCCTCAACAGGTCGCAAAACATCTTAAACAGGTCGAACAATATATTGGAAATGATCATTAGCTAGCTATATGCTTTTTTCACTGCCTGACTGGCCGTAGCCCTTCCGAGGTTTACCGTGAAAATTGCTGTTGCTCCCCTCGCCCACGACGTGCCCCCTGCACCCACCACGGATGCAGCCACCACCACTGACCACTGGATCGAAAAGGGCACACCGGCGTTCATGCGCACGGTGCTGGCATTGTTCTGTGGTGGCTTCGCCACCTTCGCGCTGCTGTATTGCGTGCAACCCATGATGCCGCTGCTGTCCCGGGAGTTCTCCATCAATGCGGCGCAGAGCAGCCTGGTGCTGTCGGTGTCGACTGCGCTGCTAGCGTTCGGTCTACTGGTCACCGGGCCTGTTTCAGACCGTATTGGGCGTAAGCCCGTGATGGTTGCAGCGTTGTTCTGCGCTGCACTATGCACAATCGCCAGTGCGCTGATGCCCACCTGGGAAGGGGTTCTGGCGATGCGCGCACTGGTCGGTCTGTCCTTGAGCGGGCTGGCTGCGGTGGCCATGACCTACCTCAGCGAAGAGATCTACCCTCAGCATCTTGGCCTGGCCATGGGCCTGTACATCGGCGGCAATGCCATTGGTGGCATGAGCGGACGCTTGATTACTGGCGTACTGATCGACTTCGTCAGTTGGCACACGGCACTGCTGGCCATCGGTGGGCTGGCACTGATCGCCGCGGTACTGTTCTGGAAAATGCTCCCCGAGTCCCGTAACTTCCGTGCGCGCCCGCTGAATCCTCGCAGCCTGCTGGACGGCTTCACCTTGCACTTTCGCGATGCCGGGCTGCCCTGGCTGTTCCTTGAAGCCTTCCTGCTGATGGGCGCCTTCGTTACCCTCTTCAACTACATCGGCTACCGCCTGCTGGCAGAGCCTTACCACATGAACCAGGCCTTGGTCGGGCTGCTGTCGGTGGTTTACCTGTCGGGCATCTACAGCTCGGCACAAATTGGCGCGCTGGCCGACAAGTTGGGCCGCCGCAAGGTGTTCTGGGCAACCATTGTGCTGATGTTCGGTGGCCTGCTGCTGACCCTGCTCGAACCCCTGCCACTAGTCGTCATCGGCATGCTGATCTTCACCTTCGGCTTCTTCGGCGCACACTCGGTGGCCAGTAGCTGGATCGGCCGCCGTGCCTTCAAGGCCAAGGGCCAGGCTTCGTCGCTGTACCTGTTCAGCTACTACGCCGGCTCCAGTGTCGCCGGCACCGCTGGTGGTGTGTTCTGGCACCAGGGCGGCTGGAACGGCATCGGCCTCTTCATCGGCAGCTTGCTGGTCATTGCCCTGCTGGTGGCACTGCACCTGAGCAAGTTGCCGGCACTGCCAGAAAACGCCAAGGGTTAAGCTACAGTGTGCCCGCGGCAAAATGATAGGAGCCTCCCTGGCACTTACTGCCTCCCCCTTACCGACCTCTCGCACTCCGTCCAGGCCTGTCGCTAAGGTTTTTCTTCAACACTTTTGAAAAATCAAAAACGCCAACGTGGACGAATATCGGCGGCCGAGTTGTTTACCAACTCCTTACCAAACTTATCTTGCGCAAACGCAAGACGCGTCTCGCCGCCATACCCTCTAACGCTTAGCCCATTAAAGTCTGCGTCACTCAGATGGCGGTTGCAGGAGCTGAGTGCAACACGGTTATTGAATTGAAGCCGGAGCATCATGCCGCATTGCCATGGCATTTTG
>NZ_PJQQ01000130.1:0-316 GCF_002858665.1 Pseudomonas sp. FFUP_PS_473 | reverse complement strand
AGTAGTGGCCTCGGTTACAGCCAGGTCCGCAGCAGTCTTGTCTGAGTTGGCGGTGTCCAGAGCCGACTGAGCGCTGGCTTTGGCAGCAGTGGCCTCGATTACAGCCAGGTCCGCAGCAGTCTTGTCTGATTTGGCGGTGTCCAGAGCCGACTGAGCGCTGGCTTTGTCAGCAGTGGCATTGATTACAGCCTGGTCCGCAGCGCCCTTGGCTGAGTTGGCGGTGTCCAGAGCCGACTGAGCGCTGGTTTTGGCAGTAGTGGCCTCGGTTACAGCCAGGTCCGCAGCAGTCTTGGCTGAGTTGGCGGTGTCCAGAGCC
>NZ_PJQQ01000129.1:0-316 GCF_002858665.1 Pseudomonas sp. FFUP_PS_473 | reverse complement strand
ACCGTCATGCCATCGGCACCCGGTGCTCCCTTGTTGCTGACCACGCGTTGATACGCACGTCTGAGGTTGGCCGGTGCAAGCACCCGCTCCATCAGCGTGTCCGGCTCCGCGTTCGTCCACGTCACGGACGCCGTCGATACCTTTGCACTGTCAGGCGTCACCCTCGGCTTCTGGCCGGAGCTCGGGATGACAGTTTCCGCTGTGGGAAATTTCTGCATTACGGTTACCAACGAGACGGCGACGCCTACTGGCGGCATAACCTGTTCGGCCCTTGGTGGCGCGGTTAACCGCCACTTACTACGGCTTCGGCTGACTT
>NZ_PJQQ01000128.1:0-318 GCF_002858665.1 Pseudomonas sp. FFUP_PS_473 | reverse complement strand
ATCGCAGGCAAGCCAGCTCCAACAGAAAATGCAACCTGTAGGAGCCGGGCTTGCCCGCGATGCAGACGCCGCGAACTCGCAGTCAACCCACCGACGTCATCGCAGGCAAGCCAGCTCCAACAGAAAATGCAACCTGTAGGAGCCGGGCTTGCCCGCGATGCAGGCGCCGCGAACTCACGGTCACCCCACCGACGCCATCGCAGGCAAGTCAGCTCCAACAGAAAATGCAACCTGTAGGAGTCGGGCTTGCCCGCGATGCAGCCGCCGCGAACTCACGGCCACCCCACCGACGCCATCGCAGGCAAGCCAGCTCCAACA
>NZ_PJQQ01000127.1:0-321 GCF_002858665.1 Pseudomonas sp. FFUP_PS_473 | reverse complement strand
CCACGGCACAATCCAGTATTCGCCGTCTTCGCGAGGGACGCAGACTTCACGGCGTTGGCGATTGAAGCGCAACGGCAGGGGGACTGGGCGGAACAGGCTTTGGATGAGAATTAGTGCCGGGATGCCCGTTATAACCCCTCCTATAGAAAGAGTCAGCACACTACCTTCCGGCGAGATGTTTCTAAAACCGTAAGCCAAACCCAGAAACATCATCACGAGAGGCCACAGCACCATCACCCCCGAGCCTATGCTGTAGCTCCCAATATCGAGAAACACCTCATTCTTGCGCCAGATGGTGTTGAGCACATCCGCCGGCTGTTC
>NZ_PJQQ01000126.1:0-326 GCF_002858665.1 Pseudomonas sp. FFUP_PS_473 | reverse complement strand
AAAAGGCAGTGCCCTGCGCAGATCCCTGTAGGAGCCGGGCTTGCCCGCGATGCAGGCGCCGCGTATTCACTGACACCCCGCCGACGCCATCGCAGGCAAGCCTGCTCCAACAGAAAGGCAGTGCTCTGCGCAGATCCCTGTAGGAGCCGGGCTTGCCCGCGATGCAGGCGCCGCGCACGTACTGACACCGCGTTGACGCCATCGCAGGCAAGCCTGCTCCAACAGAAAGGTAGTGCTCTGCGCAGATCTCTGTAGGAGCCGGGCTGAACTGGTCAAGTAAAAGTGGACACCGCTTTAGGTTTCACGCCGCCAGTTTCTCCATGGCT
>NZ_PJQQ01000125.1:0-332 GCF_002858665.1 Pseudomonas sp. FFUP_PS_473 | reverse complement strand
TGGTCGGGGTGAGGGGATTCGAACTCCTGACATCCTGCTCCCAAAGCAGGCGCGCTACCGGACTGCGCTACACCCCGGTAAAAAGATGATGCCTTTCAGCACCTTCTTTTCGTTACATGACACATACGGTGTCATGCCTTTTAAGATTCGAGCCTGACGGGTCAGACTCGAAAATGGTGGGTCGTGTAGGATTCGAACCTACGACCAATTGGTTAAAAGCCAACTGCTCTACCAACTGAGCTAACGACCCTGAAAATGGTCGGGGTGAGGGGATTCGAACTCCTGACATCCTGCTCCCAAAGCAGGCGCGCTACCGGACTGCGCTACACCCC
>NZ_PJQQ01000124.1:0-338 GCF_002858665.1 Pseudomonas sp. FFUP_PS_473 | reverse complement strand
CGATATGTAATCCTCGCCAAACTTGAAGCCCCCACCGCTGAAGCGGCGGCGGAAGCCATTGTGAGGGAGATGTCGCGGATGGCCCCATCACTACTAAAAACCATGACACATGATCAAGGTAGCGAAATGGCCCGCCATGCCGAAATCACGGCGCGAACGGGGATGAAAATTTATTTCGCCGATCCACATTCGCCTTGGCAACGCGGTAGTAATGAAAATACGAACGGATTGTTGCGTCAGTATCTCCCGAAAGGCACAGATCTCTCTCTAGTGACGCAGGCGCGACTGGATGAAATAGCTGATTTGCTCAATACCCGCCCTCGGCAGACACTGGGCTG
>NZ_PJQQ01000123.1:0-339 GCF_002858665.1 Pseudomonas sp. FFUP_PS_473 | reverse complement strand
TCGGTCATGCCGGAGGGGTTTGTATGGTTAAAAATGAGTGCTCAAACGATGTGTTTGACACTCTCCGCTCTGCACGAGTGCAGTGTTACGGGTTTGGGTTCACCGGAACTGTCCGGAAATTTGATGCGTTAGACCTTGGCTCCGCCTATGTCGGTTTTGGATTTAATGCATCTCAGCCATTTTTAGGTTGAGTCTGTCCCTGGCTTTACGCCATTTTTCGCGAAACTCCGCGTTTTGAGCGATCCGCTCGTTAGTCATGAGATCCCACCGGTTCCCTACAGAACCACTCGTATCCATCTCCAAACAAGGTCGGGCTGCCAAGCCCGACCACGCCACTCA